>JAPLCX010000093.1 GCA_026392035.1 Candidatus Auribacterota bacterium
TATAACTGCACGGGTTTCGGGCACCTGTCCCGAATTCCCGTGCATTTTATCCATCATTCTGGAGAGCATTGTACATCATATCTACTTGCCTTGTATGATATTATATATATTTTTAGACTTTTTCAGGAGACCCTAATTAGAGATTTCGATCAAACCGCTTTGTGTATTTAAATCTGCTTCTCTTCCATTTCGTGTGGGTGTCTCAGCACTGACCATGATCAGCAATTCACAAAGAAGAAAGCAGTCATTGCGAGCGACCCCGCAATGGCGGGGGAGCGAAGCAATCCGCGAAGCGTCGCGAGCCCCGAGGTGTTCGGGACGTGGCGATCAATGCTGGATCCCTCGCTCCGCTCGGGACTCCCCGCAATGACAGTTTGAGACAACCTCGTGACGGGGGAGGTAAGGTGGGGGTGGAGAGGAGCGTTTCTTCAGATTTCGATGGCGACCTTCCCGGATGCGTAGGCGAGCTTGTTTCTCTCCTGGTGTTCGGCCTCGTAGAAGTAGTTCGCCATCATACCGTATGATTCGCGCATTCCCCGCTCCGAGGGGTTCGCGAGGTAGTTGATGTTGCCGATGGAGGCTCCGTTGGAGAGGTGGAAGTTCGCGACCGGATCGTATGCGTTTGTGGTCCGGGCCCTGGTCTTGGGGTCGATTCTTTTCTCTCGAGTGAGATAGTATCTCGTGAGCTCCGCCATCGGATGCTCCATCGCCCTGCGCAGAAGCGGGTTCGCGTGCCACTGCTCATCGCCGAGCACCCCCTTGAGCATGCCGGAGATTGGGAGCGTTTCGATATCTTTATCCTTTTTGGACAGCTCCTCCCTGATGCTTCGCAACCCGCCATCCGAAATAAACCGGCCCTTCTTATTAGCGTCAATCTTCTGGCTGGTGAGAGAAAAGGTGTGCGTCCCTCCGGCCAGCACCGTGGCAAGGTAATCCCTGAATTTTGGGATCGGGCTCAGTGTGGCGAAGTGCCTGATGCCGGGATAATTCTTCTGGATGTATTCACTCGCGCGGATGATCATCTTTGCCCCCAGGGCGATTCCCTCGAGGCCGGCGAAAGTGGTGTTCACGGAATAGAAGATTGCGGTATCCGCCCGGCGCAGGTCCGGGGGGCGCCGTTTGTCGCCGAGTATCCTGGACATCTTGCGGATCAGCCCGTTCGAGAGCGCCACCTCGATATACACCAGGGGGACATAGGGCATTTTGAAGTGCTCGAGGGAGAGGATGATGTGGTCGGGGCTGTCCAGCCTGTTGTCGAAATTCCACCAGTGCTCGGTGGGGTGGACGCCCTCTTTCTCGGATATGAATTTGAGCAGCGCGATCGAGGTGTTCTGGGCGTTGCAGCAGCGGGTCACCATGTACTGGAAGTTGAATATCCTCGCGAAGTAGTCGATGAAGGTACGCGAGAGTGCCTTGAGGGGTTTCAACGTCCCATTCTCCTGCTTCGCCGCGGAAAGCTTCTTGATCAGCGCGATGAGGTCGGCGCGGATCTGGATGAGCCACACCGGCGTATCCATGGCGGCGAAGATCTGGTTGAGGACATAATCTGCCTTGCGCGGATCGAGCGCCGCGAGCATGGTGAAAAACGCCTCACGCTCCGCCTCGCCCTTTTTATAGAAATCGAGGACGACCTTCATGGATTCGGGGTGGATCGTCCTGTCGCTTGCGAAGAGCGAGAGCGCCTCCCCGACGCCCCGACGGCTCGTGGTGGCGAATGTGTGGATCGTGTGAGAGATCGACTCGGCGATCTTCTTCCTGATCTCGCCGAAGCCGGAGATATGTGTGTTGGCCATGAGCTCCTCCCGATATTCAGATAGGTATTATAGCCTCTCCAGGGGTGTTTGAAAAAGGATAAACATGCGCGAGGTATGATCTTAGATATCTTTGTAATATTTGCAGGACAGCGATGGGTCGCATGTGCTATAATATTGGGTACCTGAATACCGAGTGACATATACAATGCGCTTTCTTAAGCACCTAATTTCTTATCATGAGACGCGCTAGGTCGAGGATGTACCTTTTTTATTATCATGGCGAGGCGGGAGGGCGTTATGGTTGACCAACAATGCGCGCATGAACGGCGCGTCTCTTTTCGCCTGACCGAGAGAGCCGCAGCGCGCATCTCTATCTTCTTTTTTGCCCTCTCCCTCTTCCCTGCAGGTTCTGCGCTCCCCTGGGGAGGCGCCCATTCCCTCGTCAACCTGTATGCCGTAGATAATCTTCCTCCCGAAATGGTGGACGACGGATCCGGCAACGCATTTGGAGATATGAGGGAATACCTCAGCGACCACGCATCCGATCCCGATTCCCAGAAGGAAACCGATCCTTGGGAGGCAGAGAGGCACTGGTGCGATATCGATTCAAAGCTTGATGAATATCCGTCGCCGTTTACTTACATCCCGCGTGATTACACTACCTATTGCTCCATATTCGGGAGGGACAACGGGGTTATACAGTGGGAAGGGATCAGGGACCACTACGAGAATCTCGTTGCGCTCATGCGTGCGCGCGAATGGGCGACGGCCTATCAACGGGCGGCGGAGCTCGGCCACTATGTCGCGGACGCCACGTGCCCGCTGCACGCTACCGTGAACTACGATGGACAGTTTCCCCTGGACTCAGGGAACGAAGGCATACACGAGAGATACGAGGGCACCATGGTGGATATGTATATTACAGCAATCAACACCGTGCCCAACTCTGTGACGATCGTCGAGGATCCTCTGGAGCTCGGCTTCGACATTCTCGCTGGAGGCCAGCAGCTCGTCAGCGCGATCATGGACGCAGATCTCGCCGCTCAGGATCAAACAGGGAGTAACGAGAGCGCGGAGTATTATCAGGCCCTCTTCAATCTCGTTGGATCCGATGCCCAGATCCGGTTGGATCTCGCCTCGAAGCGCTTGGCGGACTTATGGTACACCGCATGGGTTGAGGCCGGCCGCCCCTCATTCTCTCCTCCCACGCCGACGCCACGCGCACCCTGGCCGATGTTCCACCATGATGCTCGGCATGCTGGGCAGAGCGAGTACGCCGGCCCGTCCATACCGATTCTGGCGTGGAGTTATCAAATCGGGGACTGGATATGGTCCTCGCCTGCGATAGGTTCGGATGGGAAGGTGTATGTCGGTTCGTGGGATAATCATCTCTACAGCATCAATTCAAACGCAAGCCTCGACTGGAGTTATCAAACCGAGCTCAAGATATGTTCCTCTCCCGCGATAGATTCTGAGGGAAAGGTATATGTCGGCTCGAATGACGCTTACCTCTACAGCATCAATTCAAACGCGAGCCTTGACTGGAGTTATCAAACCGGGGTCTGCATAGGTTCCTCACCCGCAATAGGAGCGGATGGGAAGGTGTATGTCGGTTCGTCGGATAATCATCTCTACAGCATCAATTCAAATGCGAGCCTTGACTGGAGTTATCAAACCGGGGTCTGCATAGGTTCCTCGCCCGCAATAGGAGCGGATGGGAAGGTGTATGTTGGCTCGGCGGATAATAACCTTTACAGCATCAATTCAAACGCGAGCCTCGACTGGAGTTATACAACCGGGGACTGGATATACTCCTCGCCCGCCATAGGCTCGGATGGGAAGGTGTATGTCGGCTCGGATGATAATTACCTCTATTGTATCGGGCAAGGCCCTACTCCGACTATCACGCCGACACCCACAATCACTCTCACGCCGACAGATACCCCAACCATCACACCAACTCCGACAATTACTCCTACACTTACAATAACGAACACTCCGACGATAACACCGACACCTACAGAAACGGCAACACCGACTGAGACGCCTACAGAGACACTGACTCAGACACCCACGGAAACGCCAACATCGACGCCCACGCCGACCAGAATGCCTACACAAGGACCCGAATCAACAGATACGCCAATACCTACGGCAACGCCCACTCCCTTACCGACGGCCGTGATTGAGCTCAACGGCACGTCATTTACGGCGGGGGATCAGCTCGTCGCGACGTTCAAGGTGAATGAGCCGATCGAGAAGCTGTTCACCGTCTATGCGGTAATCATCCTGCCCGGCGGGAAGATGCTAAATGCGAGAACGCTGGACAGGCCGCTCAAGCCCGTCGCCAGCAAGCGGAATGGACTCCCGGCCGGGTTCAGCTACCAGCTCATGTCAAAGACAATCCCGCGTGGCGCGCCGAAAGGGGAGTACGAGATTGCGGTGGTATTTTTCGACGCCACGAAACCATACCGGGGCCGCGCCGACGCCTTCCTCGACGTGAGCTCGAAGTTCACGATTCAATAACATTCTACTTTTGGACGCAGATTACCACAGATGCGCGCAGATAGACGCGGATAGGATTACTAGCGACTTGAACGACTGCAACGATTTTAAGCACTCAGACGTCTCTAACCCGACTTTCTCACTTTTGAGGGTAAAATACCGTTTTGATGGGAAATATTGCCACCTCCTGCCTCAGGTCTCCCACACATTTGGCACCTGGTGCTGATAAACTCTTGGCGGAGGTTGGGCCGGTAGTTGCCATCCAA
>JAPLCX010000094.1 GCA_026392035.1 Candidatus Auribacterota bacterium
GTATAACTGCACGGGTTTCGGGCACCTGTCCCGAATTCCCGTGCATTTTATCCATCATTCTGGAGAGCATTGTACATCATATCTACTTGCCTTGTATGATATTATATATATTTTTAGACTTTTTCAGGAGACCCTAATTACTATATAAAATAAAAGGCACCGGCAGATCAGCTCACGCGTGGAGCAGATGAGGCAGGGAGAAACTCTCTCAATGAAGCGATTGCTATGCGTCATAGCTTTTTATGCAACGGGCATCCTCTCCCCCTTTCTATTCAACGTGGTCACGTACGCTCAGGAGAAAGGCGCATCGACAGAGTATATCTATATTCTGAACACAGGGGATATCCACGAGCACCCGGAATACCTTCCCAGGATCGCGGCCTACATCAAATACATGAAGCAACATTACAGCACCATCGCCATCGACGCGGGCGATGCCCTCACCGACTATGCGCCCGGCGATCCGAAGAATGGTTCGCTCTGGAACCGCGGGACAAAAGGCAATTTGATGTACCGCGCCATGTCAAAAATTCCCTATGACGCCATGACGATCGGCAACCACGACCTCTGTTACGGTGAGCGCCATCTCGCCGACCTCATCAAACGATGGAATTTGCCCGTTATGGGTGCGAACGTGATGCACTCATCGTGCGACATGCATTTCATGGCGCCTCCGGTTTTTGGATTCAGGGACGCTTCCGTTGGCCTCGTGGGTACCATCTCGACACATCGGTGGCACCTGGAGCATTATGACCCCAGCAGCACCTTCCGCGTGGCAGACATCCAAAGCAGAAAGGTATACGATGCAATTAACAATATGAAGGGGCGGGCTGATATTGTCCTTCTTCTGACGCATGAATTGGATTCGGGTGACAAGGATAGCGCGGACAAGATCCGGGGCATCAGCGTGGTAGTGGGAGGGCACTCGCACAAGGATTTTTTCGACTATCACGGCTCCGCGTCAGCCTCAATCGTGAAGGCCGGCTGGGAGGGACGGTATGTCAGGAGCCTGAGGCTTACCTGTGCCAACGGCCGTATTGTGGGAGCGAGTTCACAGCATAAAGATATGCGCGACTATTCCTACAAGGACGAAGAGGTCGAGCGCCTGCTAAAAGCGCCGGCGGTAAAACAGAACGACGTTGACGGCGATGGCGTTTCGGAACTGGTGGTTTACCATGGGACAAGCGGGAGATGGGAGTCGCTGGAAATTGACGGCACAGGCCCTCGTGGTTGGACATTCCCGCCCCATGAGGAGGATGCGGTGCCGGTGTGCGGCGACTTTGACGGTGACGGCAAGTCCGATCCGGCGCTCTATGCGCCATCAACCGGGCGCTGGCTGACATTGTGCTCGACCATGGACTACGCGGAGCATGCGGTGGTCTTCGGCGGTGAGGGAGGTGCGGCGGCCCTCGGGGATTACGATGGCGATCTCATTACTGACCGGGCGATTTATGACGCAGGGACGGGGCGATATCGGGTTCAGCTATCGGCGTACGGTGGATCCGAGGTGGTGAGGAACCTCGGTGGTCCCGGCTACGCCCCCTCGCCGGGCTACTACGATGATGACGCCCTCGTCGATCCGGCTGTGTATGATGAGGTGACGGGGCGCTGGATAGCACTCCTTTCATCTGAAGACTACCGTCAGGTCTCCCTGACATTCGGGGGCCATGGCAGCGTCGGGGTATCAGCGTGCGTCGGCCCGGACAATCGCGGGGAGCCGGCGGTATACAATGAATCGGAAGGGCGTCTGACGGTGGCGCTTTCCGATGATGGTTATCGGCAGTTATTCGTCCCCCTCGGGGGCCCGGGCTATGTGCCGGTTGCGGGAGACTACGACGGCGACGGTTTTGGAACGGTGGCGGTTTACCGAGAAGCATCGGGAACGTGGGTGATCGCCGATTCCAGGCAGAACTACTCCCAGCACACCGTGACATTCGGCGGCCCCGGCTGGGAAGCGGTTCGCTGAGCCACTGCGTAGCCTTTATTCCCTTACCGAATAAAACCTTGTCAAAGATTATTTCCATAGGATGACTTTTACTATAGTCTTTTGTATTTTCTGATGTCATTAATCTTCGGTGAAGAACCCACACAACGTCCCATCGCCTCCTGGCGGAAAGTAAATCCCGCAAGAATTGGTTCCTCAATTGAATTTTTTGCGCGCGCATTTGAAGTCTAGCCGATCAATCTTTGCATTCTTAGCAGCTCGGCTACGGGAGTAAATGACATTTGAAAAATTCAGGGTCAGACCTCTACTATTGACTGAGGATGATTTTATAAATCTTTTCTACCCGTTTAGCGAACTTCTTATCAAACAACATCTGCTTCTGAATCCGATTATGGTTATGTGCTACGGCAGCGCCGCCAATCCCACCCAATTCATCCCCCAATTTCTGGAGAGGCCTATAGCTCATGTTCAACCGATAACTCATCTCAATCAGGACCCGTCGTGCCTCGCGCCATGGCGAGCGTGCCTTCGCTAACTCCTCGGGGCGCACTCCGTACTCCTTACCCACCACCGTAGCAATCTTCAGAACAGGGATCACGCTCCTTATTGACCCCACCTGCGGTTGTTCTTTACGCGTCCATTCTCTCCCGTCTATAAACGTCTTCCTTACCCACTCAATAAAGCTATCCGTCCCTAGTACCGCTCCTGCTCGTGCCTCCATGATCAGATTCTTTATCCCTTTGCCCAGCCCCGAGATAACAAAGTCACGATACCGCTTCTCCCCCTCCTTGGTATCTCCTCCCATGTAGCCCAATACCGTTCCATATGTCACGAATTCATCCCGCTTCATTAACCCTATATACCCAGGCAGGCTACTCCATTTGTACTCTTTGAGTATCTTCCCTTTATCCTCTACTGTTAGTTCCTTGTACTTCTTCAACCGTACGGGGTTGAGATGCAGATAGCGGCTCAGCTCCTTCAGATACTCATCCGCTTCCACCACAATTGCTTTAAATCTCCCCTGATATAAATGTCCCGCTCGGTGATGCCTCAAATTATAATACGTCGTATATGCCGTATTGAAACGCTGCATAAATCTACTCAGATTCGCCTCTTTCGTCCTCAATAAAAAATGGAAGTGATTGCTCATCAGTACATAGCAATGCACTTCCACCTCGAATCTCTCTATGCTTTCTTCTAGTGCCTCCAGAAATCGCTTCCTGTCTTTGTCGTCACGGAATATCTCCCCCCGCTCATTCCCGCGGCTTGTAACGTGATACCATGCCCCTGGATATTCAATCCTAAGCGGTCTTGCCATGCTCGAACTGTATCAGACTACCTTCCCTTAGTCAATAGTAGAGGTCTGACCCTGAATTTTTCTCGTATCAGTAATCCGGTTGATCCGGACACCTACACCATGCGCGCGATCGGCTACTGGCCGGTGTTCCTCGGGTCCTCGCTGGCCGAGCTCTCCGCGAGCACGCCGCTCAGCGGCATCGGCGGCTTTGGCCTCTATGAGGGAGTCTGGACG
>JAPLCX010000095.1 GCA_026392035.1 Candidatus Auribacterota bacterium
AAAAATCCGCTGAACCTTTCAAATGGAAGTTCACCCGTCAGGATCTCAAACGATTACTCGACAAACTATCTCTTTGTTCACAGAAAGAAAAGGCCGCATAAATAATACGTCACCGAACTTATGATCCAGAGCACTAAGTAAGCGCCATTCTGGTCCGACCCCAATTATCACCCCAATTATCAAGGATTGACCGTACTCACCTGTTTATCAAACATGATGACGTACTGCGTAGTGGCGGTCAACTGGCTCAGACTCGAAACAGGTGGTATTTTGCCCGCATTGACGGCAACTATATAGAATGTGATCTGCTTCCCTACCGATGTCATCGGAAGAATAATACTAGGCGTAAAGCTGTAACTAAAAGGTGCCTTGAAACCTTGAATATTTGTGGCCGCCGACGCTATCCCGGATTTTGCGCTGTTGTTAAGATAGAGCGTGTACGGGCCACACTGCCCCTCAGCGAGGATATACAGGTCAAACGCCTCGTTGATATCCTCATGGAGCTGGATCTCGAGTGTGCAGCTCCGCCCGGCCCACAGCTCGCTCGGTATGATCTGCAATACCGGCGTTGGCGTGGCTGTCGGGGGCACAGGCGTTACGGTGGGGCTACCCGGCGTGACCGTCGGCGTCGGGGTGATGGTCGCCGTCGGTGTAGGTTGCTGCTGGATGCTATAGAGGCAACTATCATTCGAGCCAACATGCAGCTTCCCATCCGAACCTATCGCTGGCGAGGAATAAACGCCTCCTCCTGTTTGATAACTCCAGCCAAGGCTCGCGTTTGAATTGATGCTATAGAGATAATTATCAGCGGAGCCGACATACACCTTCCCGTCCGAGCCTATCGCGGGAGAGGAAATTACCCAGTACCCGGTTTGATAACTCCAGTCAAGGCTCGCGTTTGAATTGATGCTATAGAGGCAATTATCATACGAGCCGACATACACCTTCCCATCCGAACCTATCGCGGGAGAGGCATTTAACTGGTTCCCGGCCTTAATGCCATAACTCCAGGCGAGGCTCGCGTCTGAATTGATGCTATAGAAGGAATTATCCTGCGAGCCGAAATATACCTTCCCATCAGAACCTATCGCGGGAGAGGGAATTATCTGGTTCCCGGTTTGATAGCTCCAGTCAAGGCTCGCGTTTGAATTGATGCTATAGAGGGATTTATCCTTCGAGCCGAAATACGCCTTCCCATCAGAACCTATCGCGGGCGAGCAATTTGTGTTGTCCCCGGATTGATAACTCCAGCCGAGGCTCGCATTTGAATTGATGCTATAGAAGGAATTATCCTGAGAGCCGACATACACCTTCCCATCAGAATCTATCGCAGGCGAGGGATTTATCTGGTCCCCGGTTTGATAACTCCAGCCGAGGCTGGCGTTTGAATTGATGCTATAGAGGTAATTATCAGCGGAGCCGACATACACCTTCCCGTCCGAGCCTATCGCGGGTGAGGAAATTACCTGGCTTCCGGCTTTATAACTCCAGTCAAAGCTGGCGTTTGAATTGATACTATAGAGATAATTATCCTGAGAGCCGACATACACCTTCCCGTCCGAACCTATCGAGGGGGAGCACCATATGCCGAGACCTGCTTTATAACTCCACGCCAGAAACGGTATGGACGGGCCGGCGTAGGCGCTCAGGCCCGTGTGCTTTAAATTGCAGCGAAACATCGGCCATGGGGAATTTGTATCAAGCTGGCCAGATGTTAAGGATATCATCGAGACCATAATCGTCGCGCTCAATGCCATAATCGATTTTGCTCTCATCTCTTCCTCCCTGTTTGCACCCCGTGGGGTCGCGCAGGCAATTATCCGCAAATCCACAGTAAGAATAGCATACATGGAGCGGGGCCAACAACAATTATACCCCGGCGAAAAAGCAAAATCACCGCACCGCCTTCCGGCGATACGGGGATTTATAGCTGGCGACCCCACGGGGATTCGAACCCCGGTTTTCAGATCGAAAATCTGAAGTCCTAGGCCTCTGGACGATGGGGTCTCCAAATACAGCAACAAAAGTCACTAGTTGCTGGTCACTGGACACAAACTACAAAAAATAAACAATCACTGCAGTAACACCGGTGATTATACACCGATCATCTTATTTACAAACGCGGCAAAACAATACTATAGCGCTTTATCAACGGATTTGCTCAGTTCTTTATTTTCAACAAACTGGATAAGCTTAACCAGCATCTTGCAGATTGAGTCGCAGTATTGCCTACCCTTATCATTCTCTTCATCAGTTACCTGCTCCTGTCGCCAAGCAATGGTGAGCGACGGGATGCATTTTTTGGCAGAATCAAGAGCATGGGAAAAATATTTTATCTTTTCCCGATAGGATACCTTGCCCGACCCCTCTGCGATATTATTCGCAATCGAGACAATTGCACGTTGCAACTGATCTACGATTGAACTTCTATAATCAAACGCCATCTTCTTACATACATCAAAAACAAAATCAGCAAAGTCAAGTGCGAGCTGATATACCTTCAGATTCTCAAAGTCAAATGTTACTCCCCCACCACCCATATGCGCAGCCTTCCTACTCACTGCTATTGCTTTTTATTGCTTTTGTCCAATAACTAGAAACTAATGACTGTTGTTGCTGCAGTAATGGTGAGGGCGGATGGATTCGAACCATCGACCCACTGCTTAAAAGGCAGTTGCTCTACCCCTGAGCTACGCCCCCCTAAACTGCTCGCACCTCGTGAAGCGTGAAACGTGAAGCGTTATATTATAGGCGCTTCACGCTTCACGAGATACGCTCCACGTTTGTTAAACTTCCATGATCTCCTTTTCTTTCCTGGCGAGGAGCTTGTCAATGTCCCTGATGTACTCGTCTGTTTTTTCCTGCACGTGCTTCTCGGCATGGACCATCTCATCCTCGGTAATCTTCCCTCCCTTCTGCTCCTTCTTGATGTGGTCGTTGGCATCGCGGCGTATGTTGCGGATCGCGACGCGGCCCTCCTCGGCCATGTGCTTCACCAGCTTGTCGAGCTCCTTGCGGCGCTCCTCGCTGAGCTCGGGAATGGGCACCCGCACAATCCGGCCGTCTTTGACGGGGGTGATGCCCAGTTTCGATTTCAGGAGTGCCTTCTCGATGGCATCGGTGGCGGCGGGATCCCACGCCTGGATCACGATCAACCGCGCCTCCGGCGTGGAGATTCCGGCGATCTGCCGCAGCCTTGTCTGGGTGCCGTAGTAGTCCACCACGATGTTCTCCACGAGCGCCGGAGATGCCTTCCCGGTGCGGATCGCAGCAAATTCATGCTCCACAACCTCCATTGTTTTCATCATCTTCAGTTCCATTTCCTCCAGTATCGCGTCGGCTGTCATGGGCATATCCTCCCCTTGTGCTGCGGCACTTGATGCCGGATCATATAATATCGGTGGTATGCGCTCATCGTCCAGTGCCACGCCGTGCACTCCGCTGGCCCGGCTCTCCGCCAATCACTGTCCCCAGCGCACCCCCCCTGAGCACCTTCTCGATGCTGTCCTTCAGATGCAGGTTAAAAACAATAATGGGAACATTGTTGTCCATACAGAGAGATATCGCGGTTGAATCCATTACCTTGAGGCGCTTCTTGAGCACACCCATATAGCTCAAGCGACGGTAGAGTCGCGCGTGCCTGTCCTTTGTCGGGTCGGCCGAATAGACGCCGTCCACCTTGGTCGCCTTGAGGAGCACGTCCGCCCCAATCTCTGACGCCTTGAGCGCGGCAGCCGTGTCGGTGGAAAAATAGGGGTTCCCCGTGCCGCCCACAAAGATGACCACGCGCCCCTTCTCGAGATGCCGTATCGCCCTCCGCCTGATGTACGGCTCCGCGAGCTGCTGCACCCCGATCGCCGTCTGCACCCGCGTGGGCACGCCTTCTTTCTCGAGGGCGTCCTGCAGGGCGAGGCCATTGATCACGGTGGCGAGCATCCCCATGTAGTCGCCCGTCGTGCGGTCGAGGCCCCTCGCGTGCGCCTCAAGCCCCCGGAATATGTTGCCGCCGCCGATGATAATCGCCGTCTCCACCCCCATCCGGTGGACACCCCTGATCTGCCGCGCGAGAAACTGCACGAGATCGGGGTCTATCCCCTGGCCCTTCGGTCCCCCGAGGGCCTCCCCGCTCAGCTTGATCACAACCCGTTTATACTTTGCCCGTACAGGACGGCGCGGCATAAGAGATGCCTCGTTTCAAATTAAACCACGGATGACAATAACGGCCCAAAGTGGAAGGCCAAAAGCTCGAAAAGATGATGTCATATTAACCCTTCAACTTTACACTTTCAACTGTAGTTACATCTGCGTGCATCCTGTTTCAAATACAATCCGTGTTTATCCGCGGCAGAAATATTGATCACCCTCCGAGCTGGTAGCGGGTGAAGCGCCTGATGACAATATTCTCCCCCAGCTTCGCGATGAGATCGGTGAGCAGCTCCTTGATCTTCCTCCCCTCGTGCTCCGGCCGCACGGAGGGCTGCTCCATCAGGCAGCAGGTCTCGTAGAATTTCCCCAGCTTTCCCTGGACGATCTTCTCGATGACGTTCTCGGGCTTCCCCTTTATCTGCGCCCGGATGATCTCCTTTTCCCGCTCCACGACATCCGCGGGGACCTCGCCAGGCACGAGATACGCCGGGGCGGCCGACGCAATCTGGAGGGTCACCATCTTGACGAACTCACGAAAGTCGCTGTTCCTCGCGACGAAATCGGTTTCGCAATTGACCTCCACCATCACGCCAATCTTATCCCCGTGGTGGATGTAGGCGCCGATGATCCCCTCCGCCGCTTTCCTCCCCGACTTCTTCGCGGCGATTGCCAACCCGTGCTTCCGGAGATAATCTATCGCCTTCTGCAAATCCCCCTGTGACTCCGCGAGGGCCCTCTTGCAGTCCATAATCCCCGCGTTTGTCTTGTCCCTCAATTCCCTGACCATTTCCGATGTGACCTGCACGTTGATACCTCCCTCTTGTATTTAAACAGTCTGTTTTGTCTGCTCTCGAATTGTTGGTGTACAATGTTAAACTAAATACAACCAACATAGAAAACTTACATATAAAAACCACAGCTTGATATAAATAACCACAGATGAACACAGATACCTATTGTGAAACAGGATGCACGCACCTGCCTGCCGGCAGGGATACACACAGATAGGAATACGGTTGAAAGTTTAAAGTTGAAGGCTTACCTTGACACCATTTCTTTAATCCTTTTGCCTTAGACTTCCAACTGCAGCAGCAATCTGTGTTAATCTGTGTGTATCCGCGGTTATAAGTTAAGTTGCGTATTTGGCTGAAGCTAGTCCTTAAAAAATAGGTTGCCGAGCTCAGGCGGAATCCGTGGCTCCCTCACCCTCTTGGGAAGAAGGCTCGGCCTCCTCGACGGGGGTGGCCTCTTGCTCCTCAAGGCCTTCCGTTTTCGCGGGCTCCGGCTCCGCGGAGGGGCTCGCAGCTTCCGCCTGCGTACCCGCAGCTTCTTTTTCGGCCGTCTCTTCGCGCGCCTTCCGTCCCCGCCTCGGCTTCTTTTCCTCGCCCTCCGGCACCGTCCGGAGCTTCATGCCCTCGACGCACGCCTGTGAAATGATATCCGCCATAAGCTTGATCGCCCTGATGGCATCATCATTGCTGACGATCGGGCAATCGATTTCCTCAGGGTCGGAGTTGGTATCCACGAGCGCGACGATGGGTATCCCAAGCCGCCTGCCCTCCGCCACCGCGATCTTTTCCTTTTTCGTATCAATGATGAAGAGCGCGCCCGGCAGACCATCCATATCTTTGATTCCCGTGAGGCCGCGGTCAAGCTTCGACTTCTCCCGCATTATGGACGCGACTTCCTTTTTGGGGAGCTTGTTGATGATCCCCTCATTCATGAGGCGCTCGATCTCTTTTAATCGCCCGATGCTCTTGCGAACCGTTTTGATGTTCGTGAGGAGGCCGCCGAGCCAGCGCTCGGTCACATAGAACATGCCTGCCCTGGTCGCCGCCTCCTTGATGGACTCTTTGGCCTGCCTCTTGGTCCCCACGAACAGCACCGATTTGCCCGAGCGGACCAACTCCCGGATGAACGTGTAGGCTGCTTCGACCTGCTCCAGCGTTTGCTGGAGGTCTATGATGTGAATCCCGTTCCTCTCCTCGAAGATAAACGACCGCATCTTCGGGTTCCAGCGCCTTGACTCGTGCCCGAAGTGGACTCCCGCTTCGAGAAGTTCCCTGACTGTGATGACCGCCATTGCCTCTCCTCCTTTCAGGTTTCGCTCAATTTGCCGGGGCGCTGATTTGCGCGACGCGCGCATGCCTCCCCTGGCGTTGATCCCGCTCAGCGGGACATTGAGCTCCGCCTTCGTGTGCAAAGATGGTAGGGGTACCACCAGATATTGCATCGGCGAGTCTTTTCCAGTCTCGCCATGGTGGTTTATATCAAAGGGCCGGCCGTTTGTGAAGGGATTTATACTGGAATGGCAAAGCAATTTAGAAATGTCCCCAACCTAATGACCCAAAGGGAAGAAGACTTTGCCAGGAAATTTGGAAGACAAGTTAGGGCAAAATGCTTTTGGTCTCTAGCCTTTGCGCCCCACGCACAGCGGATCTGGGCTTATCAGGTGCGTCAGGTCAATCCTCCCGCCCCGCTTTCAATGCCCCCTGGGAGAGGGTGTGACGAGCTCCTCCCAGTCTGCTTTATCGTTCGTATCCACCCCTGGAACTTTCCGCCTCAGGCTGTGCCCGGGTAGTACATCTGGGCTCAGCTCGTCATCGCCCGCTGGATCATGTGCATCTCCCCGGAGCATGTTCGAGTTCGGGATATCATAAAGCACCGTATCAAGTATTTTACCTCCGTACCCCACCAGCCTCACCCCATCCGTGGGACTGAGATTGCCATAATAAGGCACCATGGGATCATTTTGATCTCCGTTCTGGAGTCGCATGTAACACACAAGATCGGGAGCAACCCCGAATACGCTTTGGACATTGATGTCGCCTATGAGGAAAAATGACCGGGCAGGGATGACAGCCCCTAGAGGAAACACAACTTTGCCATAGTCAAAACCGCCGCCATACTGGATATAGAGCCAGCCGATATCTACCGGCCAGCCCTCGGGATTGTATAGCTCGATGAACTCCTGCCGGAGGTCGCCGTCTGCCCCTGGCGGATCGTAGTATATTTCATTGATCACCACGAGAGGTCGGGAGGCTGCGCTGAGCGGGCTGGTGTGAGCACCCACCTCGCTCCCATCAACGTATCCATCATCGTCGCTATCGGGATCCAGCGGGTTTGTCCCCTGACTCGCCTCATCCGCGTTGGACAAACCATCATTGTCAGTATCCGTTGATGTTGAAGAGCGGGGACTTGGTGTGTTGAGCACTTCAAAATCATTCGTGCTGTTTGTATCCACGCCATCGGTCTTCCTGCTCAAACTCTGCCCCGCCTGCACATCGGGATTCAGCTCCCTGGGATCTCCTCCCGGGATACTGTCATCGCCGTATAGCGACCTGTTGGGATTATCGTACAGCACCGTGTCCACCACATATCCGTCCGGCCTCACCAGCCTCACCCCGTCCGTGTTGCTCGGCTTCCCCGGATTATCACCATTTTGCATCGTGATGTTTGCTCTGAGATCGGGGAGATTCCCATAGATATCTGTCACATATTCTCCCCCGATCAGGAAATAGGAGTGTGCCGGTATCACCTTCCCGCGAGGTATGACACGGATCGTCTCAAATCTCCCTTGCGGCGGGTAGAGATCGGTCCCGCAGGAGGCTTCTATCCGGTAGCCGGAGAGATCAACCGCCGCCGGCTGATTGTTATACAACTCTATGAACTCATGCCCGTCATCGGCTCCGGGGTAATCATAGAGAATCTCATTGATCACCAGGAGGCTGGGCTCTCCAGGATGAGAGTTCGGGTCCAGAGGATTTCTCCCGAGATTCACCTCGTAGCCGTCGCTATACCCATCACCGTCAGTATCAGGATTTAGAGGATTGGTCTTGTAAACCTTAACCTCCTCGCCATCCTTCAGGCCATCTCCGTCCGTATCGGGATTATATGGGTCTGTGCCGATAGACCTTTCATAATCGTCCAGCAACCCATCCCCGTCACTATCGCCATTTATAATAATATAGTTTATGTAGCCTGCATTCCCTCCTGACGCAGAGAGATCCACAGTCAATTTTCCATCCCTCACCGTTACCCAGGTCCCCGGCACATAAATAAAATCATTTGCAGCCGCAGACTTCCCGTCGATAACCGTATGCCCCTCGACGATCATCGTCTCCGGCCCCATGGGATATCGCGCGTCCCCCGAAGCAATGCTTATGAGGTAGCTGCCATTATGAACATCTATCTCCCACCTTCCTGATCCTCCCGGCAATACATATACCGACGTATTGAGCCTCGGATCGCCGTTCTCGGTCCGCTGCACGCTTCCCATCGCGCTAGCCCAGCCGTAGCCTCTCATACCATCATAGACCGCGCCGGAATCCATATCATACCCCTCCGGCACTTCGAACTCCTCCGGCTGGAAGTTGATCTGTATCGGCAGGGGCTGGATTAACGCAGATTGTGCCTGGTAGAGGTATCCTCCCCGTATCTCATGATCGCCGCTCATCAGCATCCCCGTCTGCCAATTCCCTCCCACCGCCCCGTGCAGAGCATAGCTGAGAGAGGCCGAATGCCCCCCACCACTATCCATAGTATCCGCAGGAATCATAAGGGTATCGCTGCTTCTCATTGCCCACAGCAGTCCTGCTCCCAGACACAACGCCGCCATTATCAGCAGGCTCACCGGCAATTTCATAATCCCTTTTCTCTTACTCATAACCAAAGCTCCCTCATCACCGCTGCTTCTGGCAATCGAAAGAAGAGCCACATCTATTATTTATTATGCTGGACAATGCCAGGAGCACGGCACACAAATAATTCCCTATTACGCTCTATTGAAACAAGCTATTCCACTTTATTCTCAGCCCTATGCCAGGATCACCGCCTTCATCATTTGGCCCCAAGATCACTAGAAGATTTTCATCATTACCAGGAATACCAGTAGCATTTATAGCAACTCGAGTAACGGTTTTCCCATTTGCAGGCTTTATCATTGCGCTCATGATCTGTATAACATTATCAAGACTGCTTGGGGGGTAATTAGGGTCTCCTGAAAAAGTATTTTTCGGATTGTATACGCGAGAGCACCGGCTATTATCTCCCCCTTCATACCTGAAAGAGACTTCCCCTCCCGCCCCTGGTCAGATTCTCTTCGCCGCCGTGGCCAGATTCATGCCC
>JAPLCX010000096.1 GCA_026392035.1 Candidatus Auribacterota bacterium
ATGCCATTCGTCGCTATCGCGCATTGGCGCGAAAGCTGGATCAGACGCGCGTCTTGTCTGAACGCATCATACTATTTTTCGGCTCAGGGGTTCCGAAACGAAAGAGCGGGTCATAAAACCGCTGACTGTTACGTGCGGATGGGACGATCGAGGCAGGAATAATCCTGCGCGCGGATAGACGGCTTGCCCTTTTCTTACTATACATTGATACGGTGATGGTTATGGCGGGTTATCATGGGCTAAGTAAGCGCCATTCGGGCCAGACCTTTACTATACACTAAGGAAACAGAGGTAACAGTAAGGTAGAGCAGGGAGCAGGGGTTGAGGTGAGTTAGGTTTCGCTTGTTTGTGTCCGCTGTTTTTCCCGCCTTGGCGGGATTGCGCGCGCTCAAAAGCTAGGGCATGCGTAGCAAGGACCGCACATTACGATAATGAGGCAATCCTAAAAAAATTGCGGCGGGATAATTCTCAGGCAGGCAAGACCATCCGCCTTGACTCACGCACTATAATATAGCATAGCCATCTCGAAGGAACCCCTTTTCCAAAATCAACGAAAAGGGCAGCGGGGTCACTTGTTTAGGTAATGGTCGAGCCTGAAGACACTGCTTTTATCAGGCGTATCTTCTCTTGTGTCACCACTGTTCTTCGCATCTTGTTCCTGCTCGAGCAGAATAAGATGGTGGACTAATAAGTGGGGACTTTGCTCCTTTTCTTGTAGCGCACCCTTAAGGGTGCGCTACGGTTTGGCAGGGGAAAGCAGTATTCACAAAAGTACACACTACTATCTGCATCATCCAGAATAAGATTCGGATTGACCGGGGTTCATACGATGGTTTAGTATGCGGCAATAAGTATCCGGAGATGTCGGGAAGGTATCGGGCTTCTGGGCGTGAACGCTCATCTGCCAGGAGAGGAAAAGATGAAAAAAGTTGCGGCGGTGGTTGTGATCACGATCATCATGGTCGTGGTAGTCATGCTCGTGCGCGGGGCGGCGCGTGAAATCCCCTTTGCAGACGTGTTTCCCGCAGGCGCCATCGGGTATCTGGGCGTGCGCGGAGGGGCCGAGCTCGTTGACGATCTGATCGGCTCGAATGCATGGAAGAAACTGAACGGCGTGGAGAGCGTGAGGGACTTCACGCGAGAGGCGCGCGCCACAATTGAACGCGGCGGCGCCCCGGTCCCCGCACTCAGGACTTTCTCGGCCCTGCTTGGCGAGCACGCGGCGGCGGCCATCTACGGCAGGGAGAGCCGGTTCGGCAGGTCCATCCTCGCGGCTGTCAAAACAAGAGAGAAGGGGGAGGCGATCCTCGCGCTCGTCACGTCAGGGTTCGGCGGGAAGGCAGTCGGCAGCTACAGGGAGCGGGAGCTCTATTCCTTCCGGATCCCCGCGCTCGTCGGGCTGGAGGGAGTGTATGCGAGAGGGGGCGACACCAGTATTGCGGTTGTATCGCAATCCGATCCGATGGGTCTTTTGAAGGCCGCAATTGACCTGAGCGCACGCAAGGGGGGGAGCCCGCTGTCAGGAGATAAACAGTTCAAGGCGGGACTCGGGGCGCCGCCCCGTGGTGCGGGCACACTCATCGGGTGTGCCTACCTTGATATGAAAGCCATTGAAAATGAGTTTCAAGGATTGGGGGCGGCAATCGCGACGCGGATGAGGGAGAGAAACTCTGCCGCCGCCGATGCGGTGGCGAGGGTAGGGATGGGCCGGTTCCCCTGCATGTCATGGGGCGGATACCTCTACCGGCATCAGGGCCTCGTGGGGAAGCTCCATACGCGCTTGGACGCAGCGCGGCTGAGCGCGGAGCAGCGGGCGCTCTTCGATGGCGGCTCCGGGAAACTGGATCTGCTCAGGTATGTGCCCGCGGGAGCCATTGCCGTGAGCGCCTCGCGCCTGGGAAACATCCGCACGGCGTGGAAATGGTACAGGGCGCAGGCGGGGCCGAGCCAGCCGATGAATATCCTGTCTCTGTGCGAAAAGAGGTTTGGTATCAACTTCGAGCGTGACGTGCTCCCGTGGATGGGCGAGGAGATGAGCCTCCAGCTCTCGGACGTCGTCGCGGGAGGTCTTCTCCCCGTCGTCCGGCTTGAGCTGATACTGTCGGTGAGGGATAAAGACGCCGCGGATAAAACGCTCACCGCGCTGATGGGGCGCATCGCGAAGCCGCCCGCCACGCAGACCACGCAGCAGTCGTGGGCGTTCTTGAGGCCGGAAATCAGCTGCGAGGAATACAAGGGCGAGAAGATCAAAACCCTCTCGTATCCGATCCCCGGATTCTCACCATCCTATGCGCTCAGTGACCGCTACCTCATCGCCGGCCTCGACAGATCATCGGTGCAGGCAATCATTGATGTGGGAGCGGGCGCACGCGGCGCGCTCCCATCGAGCGGGAAGTTCGCCGAGATGAGGAAGGTGCTCCCCGGGAGATTGAACCAGTTGAGCTACATAGATTGCGAGCGGGCGCTTGGAGCGGGTGAGGGCGTGGTGAGATGGCTGCTGGCGGTGAAGAAGCTCATGGGTACGGCTGACAATCCGGAGAAGGCGAAGGAGATGGAGAAGGTCGAGGCGGATCTCCCCCGGATCTTCGCCGCACTCAGGGTTTTCCGCGCTGTCATGGCTGGCAGCACGGTGATGGGAGACACGATTGACTCGTACTTCATCCTTCGGATGAGCGATATTTGACCGGCCCCGGTCGCCGATGTCGGCGAGGGGGAACTCTTGACCGTGGTGGTTCTCTCCGGACTTCCGCGACCGGCGTAATGCCTCAGTGAGGGAGGGGAGATAATCAAATTGAAGCAGATTATATAAGGTTTTGCCGCGGATTTTCGCAGATTGTAAAAACAGCCTAACGTGTAAGGCAATAAGCCTAAAAACCACTTTAAGCTTTCAACCTTCAACTTTAAACTGTAGGCCATATCCGCGTTCATCCGCGGCTACTACCCCGAATTACCCCACTGAAATGTACATCAATAGAAAATTTGCAATTATTTGGTGGCGATTATGCTATAATATTTAGAATACGCTTTCGTTATGCGAACCGAGGAGGGGGAAATGAGTGGTTATAGCTTTTTCACACCTATCCTGTTTTGTCCCACTCTTCTACTCGTTATCGTACCCCCAAGGATAATCCCTTGGAGCAAATTGCACAATGCTACTTCATGCGCATCCATTAAATCGGGATGCGCTTTCTACCCGACCTTATAAAGGAGTCATACATGAAAAAGTCATTTATTGAAGGACTAGACATTCTCTCATTGTCTTGTTTAGTCTTATTGTCCTTTTCGAATGTCACCCAAGCCCAACTTCAGCCCAACGCCCCCTGGCCGATGTTCCACCAAAATGCCAAGCACACTGGCCTGAGCCCCTATGCCGGACCGTCCATACCGTCTCTGGCGTGGAGTTATAAAACCGGGATCGGAATAGAATCTTCCTCGCCCGCGATAGGTTCAGATGGGAAGGTGTATGTAGGCTCGTGGGATAATTGCCTGTACAGCATCAATTCAAATGGAAGTCTTGGCTGGAGTTATAAAGCAGGGATGTGGGTACATTCCTCGCCCGCCATAGGTTCGGATGGGAAGGTTTATGTCGGCTCAACGGATGGTAGACTCTATAGCATTAATTCAAACGCGAGCCTTGGCTGGAGTTACACAACCAGAGGAGACATAGAGTCCTCGCCCGCGATAGGTTCGGACGGGAAAGTGTGTGTCGGCTCTTTTGATAATTACCTCTACAGCGTCAATTCAAACGGAAGCCTCGACTGGAGTTACCAAACCGAGTTAGGCATAGATTCCTCGCCTGCGATAGATTCGGATGGGAAGGTGTATGTCGGCTCGTATGATTATTGCCTCTACAGCATCAATTCAAACGGGAGCCTTGACTGGAGGTATAGAACCGGGGACAACATAATGGAATCTTCGCCTGCGATAGGTTCGGATGGGAAGGTGTATGTCGGCTCGCATGATACTCGCCTCTACAGCATCAATTCAAACGCGAGCCTCGACTGGAGTTATAAAGCCGGGTTCTGGATAGAATCCTCGCCCGCTATAGGTTCCGATGGGAAGGTGTATGTAGGCTCTCTTGATAATTACCTCTACAGCGTCAATTCAAACGGAAGCCTCGGCTGGAGTTACCAAACCGAGTCAGGCATAACTTCCTCGCCTGTGATGGGTTCGGATGGGAGGGTGTATGTCGGCTCGTGTGATACTCGCCTCTACAGCATCAATTCAAACGCGAGCCTCGACTGGAGTTATCATGCCGGGCACTATATATATTCCTCGCCCGCGATAGGTTCTGGTGGGAAGGTGTATGTTGGTTCTTTGGTTGATAACCTCTATTGTATCAGGCAAGGCTCTACTCCGACTATCACGCCTACGCCCACAATCACTTCTACACCGACTATAACTTCTACACCCACAATTACCCCCACTCCAACAAACACCCCAACCATCACCCCAACTCCGACGATTACTCCTACACCGACGGTGACGCCGACGCAGCCGACACCCACGCCGACAAAGACCGCCACGATTACGCCAACCCATGTGCCGACAGCGACACCGACCACGCCTCCAGCGTACACGCCTACACCGGCGCCGACGGCAGAGAATGTGTTGAACGGAACATCATTTAAGGCGGGCGAGCAGCTCGTGGCGACATTCAAGGTGAACGAGCCGATCGAGACGCCGTTCGATGTCTACGCGGTGCTCATCCTGCCTAATGGGAGGATGCTGAATGCGAGGACATTGAATACACCGCTCAAGCCGCTCGCCCGGAAGGTGAAAAAACTCCCCGCGGGATTCACCTACCCCCTCCTGTCAAAGACAATTCCACCTGGAGCGCCGAAAGGGGAGTACGAGCTTGTGGTTGTGTTCTTTGACGCGACCAAGCCGTACCGGACCCGCGCCGACGCCTTCCTCGATGTGAGCGCAAAGTTCACGATACAGTAGCACAGCAGCTTGAAATCAGCGTATTTTCATCAGGGATAGCCCATAGGGTTTCAAAACTAACCTGGTGCCAAAATCACAGATAAGATCATGGGAAGAGCCTGGCAAGGGAGTGATTGATCTTCCACGTTGACCTTGTTGATGAAGATTGAAAAGGGAATTGGCAACTAACCCGTCTTTCGCAACTGAAGTATATAGAGATTCATAACTCCCTGTGAAAAATCTGTAGGTTGCTTGCACGCCTATAAAAGGTGCTGGAATCTATGATGACAATATTGGCGAAATGTGGACGATCGCGCATTAATAACGATAATTATGAGCGCATACAAAAATAATTAGCATATGTCAACTATATTATTGACGATGAGCATGCCGATTTAGTATAAGAACCAGAGCGGAAATAAGGAGTTCTTTATGGCCGCCGATCTGAGTATTGTATTAAAACTCTTCAAGCGCATCCAATCGCGGATGCGCTTTTATTATCAACAACTATTCATGGCATAGCAATGCGAGGAGGTTCTAATGAGAAATATCTTACTTCTTAAATCGGTGCGCTCTCCCTTGACAATGGTTTGTTCTTTGATGTTTATATTCTGTGCAGAGACATTTGCTGCCAACGAAACCACCACTGCAGCAATATTATCCCCTTCTTTCGAAGATGCTACTCCATGGATTATAGAAGAACATGGTAATGGTAGTTCGGAACAAATATCGAAAGGTGAAGACCCCGCGTGGGATCCTGCAATAACTGATGGGAACAAGGCATGGCACTTCAACGCTGATACGTTTATGGGCTCGACGCCTAATTTGGTGTATCAGGAGAATGTCGATCTAACAGGTGTGAACCAATTGATTTTTGATTGGGCTGCAACAGACGAGCATATTTACGGTGGAGGCAAAGTGGAAATTTTCTTTGGCTCGACGTTGCTATGGGCAAAAAATATATGGGTTCCTACAGGGGATCCTCAACACGGTACTTATTCATACTATAAGAATGAAACAATTGATGTGTCTTCGATTAGTGGCATAGCACGATTAACGATAAAGGCCTCAACAACAAACGATTGGTTTCAATTCATAATCGATAACATTAGGTTAGCCCCCTCTCCAAATAGGATATTTGATGATTTTGAGGATGGAAATTGGACATCAAATCCGGCATGGGTACCGGATATGGGAACATGGAATGTTACGACAGCCGCTAGGAAAAATAGCAGTTACGGTTTGGAATGTTCTGGCAGTTCTCGCATACACATTGACGTAGACTTTACTGTGCCTAATACTGAAACTATTAGACAAGGCTGGTGGCAGCAAAAGGGTAGCACAGGATTTTTCAAGATTTTCTGGAACGCTGATGATACCACGAATGGAGGGAATTTTATTCGTACAGGGATGAAGTATACTCCTCCGGTACTCTGGATTGAAATAATGAGGGATGGAGTTAGTTCCGGGGTTATATCTTCCGCGGACAGTTCTTATTGGAACAGTTGGTTTTATTCTGAAGTAACACGCAATGGGAGTGAAGCAACCGTAAAGATTTATGATAGTTCCATGACTGAGAGGTTCTCTCATACTGCAGCTTATGACCAGTGGAACATTAAGAAAGTAACGATACACAATGATTGTGGTCTTGGAGCTTATTTTGATGATTTGACCTATTCTATCGGAACTGGTTTTGACTCTCCAGAAATAAAATATATAAGTCTTAACCCACAAAGTATCCCAAATGACGGAACCCAAAGCACCGTCATACGAGCAATGATTTATGATGCGACGTCCTCCAATGATATCCAATCAGTCACTGCAAATTTATCTGACCTTGGGTTGGGGGCAACAGAAGTCATGTATGATGACGGGGTGAGGGGTGGAGATGTCGTGAGAGGTGACGGCATTTACTCCTACAGACTTACGATCAATAACCAGGCGATATCGGGAACCAAGGACTGCAGCATAACGGCTAGTGATAAATCGGGGAATACTGATTCAAAGAATTTCCAGGTGATTGTAACCGCTGGAGAACCGCCTCCGAGCGGTGGTGAAATGCAAATCGGGGTTCTCAAAGTAACTGCAAATAGCTTTGTCCCCATAGGACAGGATATGTGGCAAGCAGAAGGCTATATCCTGATCAATGATGTCCTTCATATAAATGGCACGGTGACCCTTGATCAGCGCGGCGGGAGTCTCAAGGTTTATGGTGACGGACTGCTTTATATTGTATCGCCGTATATTGGAACAATTGATCTCTGTAACGGGCATTTTGAGTTTGATGCAGCCCAAGGACTCACTTCCGGATTGCAAGATTGGTTATCGCTTCTCAAGATCGACAAAGAGCTCGAGGTGACGGTATCTTCGATCCGTTTGATCGAGGATGGCGTGGAACTTTCCGGCGATATCATAATGCCAAAAGCTCTTGGAGAAGGAATATCAGCGCATATCGAGAGTTTCACTGTGACGCAAACAGAGGGGATTAATATAGTTGCCACTGTTGATATTCCAGGTGAGATACTTATACCCGCGACAAGTTGGAGTCTCAAGAATACGCTATTATATATTGATACGGAGGGGGGGAACTATTCGGCGAAGGGGATATTGGATGTAAAGAACCTGTTCGAGGCCGAAACCGAAATTAAAATTATCGAGAATAGAATTGACAGTTTTGTCTTGGTGATACGTGACGGGCTTTGTTTTCCCATAGGGACAACATCGTTTTTCCTTGAGGGTATCGGCGGGGGAGTATATGGCTACAATAATCCGCCAGTCATAATTATTGCGGCTCTCGTTGTTGGAACCCCTGATCCTTTGTGCAAGGTGCATCTCGCCAAGGTAATAGGGGGAATGAAAATAGATACCAGCGGATATTTTTATGGGACGGTAGAAGTAATTGTGTTTGAGGTTGACGATCAATTTGAGGGGTACCAAATTGGCAATATGGAGGTCGAGTACGGTGTCCCTGGACATGTAAAAGCGGGGCTCCATGCAGATGGGCAAATCAACCTTATAGATATATTTGATGGTAATGGAGACATCAAGGTTGACCATGGGGGGAATCTCACAGGTGAAGCGCATGGTTCTCTTGAAGTACCAGAAGGGACACCGTTCATCGGCGGTATGCACATTCCCGTCGGCATTGATGTTTACTTCACAAATGATTATGTGAAGGGTGAAGTGGAAGTGGGTATCCTTACAGTAACTTTCGCCTTTGACAAGGAAGGTCACTTTGCAGCAGGACTGAACCTCCCGCCACTGGAGTTCCCACTTGAGAGAAGACTCGTCCGGGTTGAAAACGACAGGAGTGTGATCAGTGGCATTGTGGAAGGATACAATCTGCCTGTGGGCTTGGAGCAAGTCATTTTCCGGGCGACATGGGCGGAAAATGATACAGAAATGGAACTCGTGAGACCTGATGGAACACGCATACGACCCCAGGATGCCGATGATGTAACCATCACGTATGTAAAAATCGCAGCCCAGAGAGAAGCCTACTATGTTATTAAAAATCCGGAGGCTGGTTTCTGGCAGGTGGATTTAACTAACGATACAGGAATAGGGCAATACCAAATAGAGTTGCGCGGGGCAAACAGCGCCCCGATGCTTCAGGTGACCGCCCCGGACGGCTCACAAAGCGGTCAGCAGATTTACACAATCTGCTGGACTGATCACGATCCCGATAGCTCAGCCAAGATAAGTCTATTCTATGATAACGATAACCAAGGGGTTGATGGCACACTTATTGTATCGGGTATTGAAGAGGATGATGCTACAAATCAATACTCCTGGGATACAACGGGGGTTCCATCAGGCACCTATTACGTCTATGCTGTAATAGACGACGGAGTAAATGCGCCTGTAGTTTCCTATAGTCCGGGAACAGTGACGATGGTTAACCCGGACGAACCTTCAGCCCCGCAAAATCTGGTTGCCTTACCCTGCAAGAAGCAGGTGCATCTCTCTTGGGATCCGGTGGGGGAGCCAAATGTTGCTGGCTATAAGATTTCGTACTGGGCGACCGGACAGGAGGGTAACCCCGTGCTTCTCAGCGTGGCAGGGGAAACTAGGTGGACTGTCAGTGACTTGACCGCAGGTATAGAATATCACTTTGCAGTGGCAGCCTATGATGAAAAGGGCGTACAGGGTGCTCAGTCTGCGGTAGTTACTGCCACTCCAGAAGAGGATCCGGTAAATATTCCCCCGTATTTTTTATCCTCGCCAGTCACACTAGCCACAGAAGGGGTGCTATACGAATACCCGGTGGAAGCTGTTGATCCTGAGGGGCATCCGATTATCGTCGGAATCCTGACCGGGCCTGCCGGAATGAACGTCGAGAACAGAACACAGCATATTGTCTGGCAACCGCGACATAACGATATTGGCGACCACCCAGTAAGTCTTATGGTCCGTGATTGCAGAGGACTATCCGCGTTACAGGATTTCATACTTTCGGTGGAACCTGAAGCAACACCAACTCCCACAGAAACTCCAACAGAGACCCCGATCCTGACGCCGACCCCAACCGAGACGCCGACACGCACGCCAACCGTGACGCCTACGCCGACAATGACGCCGACGGTGACCCCGACGCCGACTAGGATGCCTACACAGGGGCCGGAATCAACGGATACGCCTGTGCCCACGGCAACGCCCACGCCCCTACCGACGGCGGTGACCGAGCTCAACGGCACCGCTTTCAGCGCAGGACAGCGGCTCACGGCTACGTTCAGGTTGAACACAGCGATCGAGAGGCTGTTCACCGTCTACGCGGTAATCATCCTGCCCGACGGGAAGACAATGCTGAACGCGAGGACGCTGGAAAGGCCGGTCAGGCCACTTGCCCGCAAGGTGAAAAGATTGTCCGCTGGATTCAGCTACCAGCTCATGTCAGAGACGATTCCGGCCAGTGCGCCTAAGGGAGAGTACGAGCTGGCGGTTGTGTTCTTCGATGCCACGAAGCCCTACCGCAGCCGCGCCGACGCATTCCTGGATGTGAGTGCCAAGTTCACGATAGAATGACTAAATCAGTTTGAACGGTTTGAACAGTTTGAATCCTTTGATCAGCTAGATGTTTTATACGATTTGACGGTCCTAGCTGTTCAAACAGATCAAACGGGTCCGCCGGCTCGAACGAAATGAAAGGAGAGCCCATGAAAAAGACCCTGTTGGTTATTTCCGCCCTCGTGCTAGCATCTCTTATCACTTGCTTCGCACAGCTTCAGCCCAACTCCCCATGGCCGATGTTTCACCATGATGCGCGGCACACGGGTCAGAGCGAGTACGCAGGGCCTTCGTTGCCTATGCTCAACTGGAGTTATATGACTGGAGACTGGATAGATCCTTCTCCCTCGATTGGGAGTGATGGGAAGGTTTATATCGGCTCGGAAGATGCAAATTTCTATGCCTTTATCTCAACCGGCTTGCTTGCTTGGAGCTATGCGACTGGACGGCGTGTGGATTCCTCTGCGGCGATAGGGAGTGATGGAGGGGTATATGTTGGTTCTGGTGATAAGAATCTCTATATCATGAACTCTAACGGTTCGCTCAGCTGGAGCTATGTCACTGGAAATGATGTGGAATCCTCCCCGGTATTGGGGAGCGATGGTAGGATATTCATTGGATCAGATGATAATAAGATCTACGCCCTGAATCCGAATGGCTCGCTTGATTGGAGCTATGGGACCGGATGGTTTGTGTCCGCTTGCCCCGCTCTTGGGAGTGGCGTAAAGGTGTATTTCGGTTCATGGGATAACAATATATACGCACTCAACTCTAACGGTTCGCTCAACTGGAGCTACGGGACTATGAATTACATATCCTGTACCCCCACTCTTGGGAGTGATGAGACGGTTTATGCCAGCTCTGAAGATTATAATTTCTATGCCGTCACTTCAAACGGCTTGCTCGACTGGAGCTATCTGACCGGAAGTATCCCTGCCTCTCCCTCGCTAGGGAGTGATGGAGGGATATATGTTGATTCCAATTATCTCTATGCACTCACCTCAACTGGCTTGTTCAACTGGAGTTATAAAGCTAATAATGATGGGATAACCTTTTCCTCATTAGCCCTGGGGAATGATGGAATGGTATACGTTCGCGCTGATAGTTATTATCTTTACTCTTTCAACTCAACCGGCTCATTCAGTTGGAGTTATAAGACGGCTTCGGTTGTAGTTTCATCTCCCGCACTGGGGAGCGATCGTAGGATATATTTTGGCTCATGGGATAATAACGTCTATTGCCTATCTCAAGGTTCCACACCTACAGTTACGCCGACGCAGCCGACTCCAACTCCGACACATACCCCCACCGTTACTCCCACGCACCAGCCGACCGAAATGCCGAGCTCAACGCCGACGAGTCCTCCTTCCACTTCAACCGCAACACCAGTTCCCCCCGCGGAGAATGTCCTCAACGGCATATCGTTCAAGGTGGGGGAGCAGCTCGTGGCGACATTCAAGGTGAACGTGCCGATCGAGACGCCGTTCGATGTCTACGCGGTGCTCATCCTGCCTAATGGGAGGATGCTGAATGCGAGGACGCTGGATAGGCCGGTCAGACCTCTTGCCCGGAAGGTGAAAAAGCTCCCGGCCGGATTCACCTATCAGCTCATGTCAAAGACAATCCCCACGGGTGCGCCGAAGGGGGAGTATGAGCTTGCGGTGATATTCTTCGATGCCACGAAGCCGTACCGGACCCGCGCCGACGCCTTCCTCGACGTGAGCTCGAAGTTCACGATACAATAGCAGCCGGTAGTCAACGTATTTCCGTCAGGGATGGCCTTGGCACAGACATATTCTCCGATGTCCATCCCGCACGGTTTTGAATGATATCCTTACTACGTCAATAATTGTCAACGCTCTGGGATATCCGTCATGCCCGCCATTACTTCAGGGATAAGGGATTAGGGGGAAGGGAGAAGCTAAAGAAACATTTTTCCTATTCCCTAATCCCTTATCCCTGCTTTACTGCCCCGTCGCCCCCGCCTGCACTTAGGAGGGAGCCTTAGTCGGCTCCCTCCTTTTTGTGCCCGTGAGGAGTCACACTTACTTCCATTGCCAATCGGCTCAAAAAGAAGTTGCGGAAGATGCCGCTTTCAGATAAACTTGCACCATCTACAATCAGGCGGGGGAACAATTTTTAATTTAGCTGCCTCGGAATTTCAATAACATTGGCACCTGATTAAGCTGATTGATACCCGCACCCTGAAGGGTGCGCTACAGAAAATCAGGCTAATCTGAAAGATCAGGTGCAAACAAATACGTTGCGAAGCTAACTCGCCCTGGAGCCTCATCATGTTTGGATATCTTCTCGGGCTTTTTTCAAACGACATAGGGATTGACCTGGGGACCGCTAATACCCTTGTGTATGTCAAGGGGCAGGGGATTGTGCTCATGGAGCCCTCGGTGGTGGCGGTGCAGACGGGTACGAACAATGTGCTCGCGGTGGGTGAGGAGGCAAAGAGGATGCTGGGGCGAACCCCGGGGAGCATCACGGCGATCCGTCCGCTCAAAGATGGCGTGATCGCCGACTTCGATATCACCGAGAGCATGCTGAGGTATTTCATTCGCAAGGTTCACAACCGGAGGGCCCTCGTCGCGCCGCGCGTGGTCATTGCCGTGCCCTCGGGTATCACCGAGGTGGAAAAGCGGGCGGTGAAGGACTCCGCCGAGCAGGCGGGGGCGCGCCTCGTGTATCTCATCGAAGAGCCGATGGCCGCCGCCATCGGCGTGGGGCTGCCCGTGCAGGAGCCCACCGCGAACATGATCATTGATGTGGGAGGGGGCACTACCGAGGTGGCGATCATCTCACTCGCCGGGATTGTGTGTTCCAGGAGCGTCCGCGTGGGCGGCGATGAAATGGATGAGGCGATCGCTCAATATCTCAAGCGGAATTATAATCTGATGGTAGGGGAGCGCACCGCCGAGGAGATAAAAATTTCCATAGGGTCCGCGTATCCCCTCAAGGAAGAGATGGCAGTGGAGGTGAAGGGAAGAGATCTGATCGCGGGCCTCCCCAAGACCCTCAGGATCACCTCGGAAGAGATACGAGAGGCGCTCTCTGAGTCCATCTCCACAATCGTTGAAGCGATACGGATTACCCTGGAGCGCTGTCCCCCCGAGCTCTCTGCGGACCTCGTTGACCGCGGTCTCATCATGACGGGGGGTGGTGCGCTGCTCAGGGGATTTCCCAAACTCGTGTCCGAGGAAACGGGCCTCCCCGTCCATCTGGCTGAGGAGCCGCTCAAGACGGTCGCCCTCGGCACGGGGAAAGTGTTGGACGAACTCTACTTCCTCCAGAAACTCATTCCCGCGAAACGCCAGGGGTCATAAGCCTGCGAATGGTCAGTCGAAATGTTATCTGGGTGGCTGTTGCCGGAGCCATTATAGTCCTCTCCCTCTCCCTGCCGTATCAGGTTTCCTCCCGATCACGGGTTGTGATCATCAGGGCGTTCTCACCCTTCATCAATCTGGAGCATTCCCTGATCAGCGGTGCGCGGCTGTTCGGGGTGAGGTGGAATTCCCGCGGGCGCCTGAAAGAGGAAAATATCGCGCTCCGGTGGAAGGCGAAGGAACTCTCGCGCGAGGTCGCCGAATTGCGCGATTTAAAAAATGAGAACCGGAGATTGCGCCGCCTCCTCGATTTCAAAGAATCCAGCAGCCACAGGCTGTTACCCGCGCAGGTCGTCGGAAGGGATGCACGCCATTGGTACAGCGGTGTGGTGATCGACAGGGGGACGCGGGATGGCGTCAGGCCTGATATGGCGGTGATCGACGACGAGGGGGTCGTGGGAAAAGTCGTCGAGAGCGCCCCCGAGATGAGCACGGTGTTGCTCATCGTTGACAAGCGAAGCCGGATCGGGAGCGTCGTCGAGCGCACGAGGGAAAATGGCGTGCTGGAGGGGACCTCATTCAATACGTGCAGACTGAGCTACCTCCCGCGCCGCGCGGAGATACGCGCCGGAGACAGAGTGCTCACCTCGGGGATGGGAGGGATTTATCCGAAGGGGCTCTACGTCGGGGAGTGCATCGGGGTGTATGAGGGGGAGTATGGCCTCTATACCTGCGCGGATATCTCTCCCGGTGTCAACTTCAGCACGCTTGAAGAGGTGCTTGTCCTCATTGACCATGCGGTGGAGAAGGGCGATTTACTCAGGTGAGGTTTGTTCTCGGGTTATTTATCCTTGTGGTCGCGGGGAGCCTCCAGGTTGCCGGGAGCCTCTCCCTCGCCAGGGTGCATCTCGGGATTGACCTCCCTCTTGTGTGTGTGATCTGCGGCGCCCTGCTCGTCGGAGAGAGCGCTGCGCTCGCGCTCGCGCTCTGTGCCGGCATGTTCAAGGATGCATTTTCAGCGGACTGTTTCGGCCATTCAATTGCGGTGTTCGTCGCCATCTCCCTTATCGTCAACAGGATCCGTCACTCGCTGTGGATCAGCCATTGGACCACTCAATCAGGTCTCGCTTTTGCGGGCACGATCATCGGCTGGCTCCTCTACAACCTGATATCGCGGATCCTTGGGCAGCCGCTTGATGGTGAGATCGGCGGCGTTTTGAAAAGCGCGGTGCTCAATGCGTGCGCGGCGCCGCCGCTCTTCAAGGTCTGGAGCGCGGCGATGAAGTAGGCGAGAAGGGTGTAAGGGGTCACTTATAGAGGGGGGCCACGGATGAACACGGATTATGACGGATATTCACAGATGAAAAGAAAGCTTCATCTGCGGCCATCCGTGTGGTTATCCGTGAAAATCCGTGGCGAACATCATTTACCGTTACCCCTGCAAAACTGATAATCATCCAAAGGCGAAAAGAACAAGTGTACAATCTCTGTGCAAG
>JAPLCX010000097.1 GCA_026392035.1 Candidatus Auribacterota bacterium
CGTGTTCTCATGTCTAGCCCAGGCATCATCTCCACCTCCTAACAAACGATATACCAGCTTGTTAGGAGATATGTCACCACATTTTCGAGTACCTTTTACTTTTGAGTCAACGAATCCATTTGGAGTACTTTTATTATGAGGTAATGCGGGATATTGTCGAGCTCGGCTGATTCTTGTATAATAGTGTATATGCGCATCATGCTTGTGAACCAGCCCCTAATCCCCTCGGCAAGATATGGCCAGCTTGCTGCTGCGGGATCCTACTCGCCTCCTATGGGACTTTGTTCTCTTGCCGCTGTTGTGAAACACCAAGGACATGAGGTTTCTATCGTTGATGCTCAGTCCCTCGGCCTCGATTATGAGGGAACGCTCCGGCATGTTGAGAAAAACAGGCCCTCACTGATCGGAATAACCGCTTTTACGTCAACCTTCCCCAGCGGCAAGAAACTCGCTGAGATGGTGTCATCTCGCGTTTCGCCAAGGCCGCTTATTGTTTTTGGTGGCCCACATGTGACGGCTATGCCCGAGGATTCGATGCGGGAGTGCAATGCCATTGATATAGTGGCCATAGGAGAAGGGGAAGAGACCTTACGTGAGCTGCTGGACGCCCTTGCACACAAGAGACACGTCTCATCCGTCAACGGCATAGCATTCCGCGACAATGGCACGATCAACACAACCCCAAAGAGGGAATTCATCCGCGACCTCGACACCCTTCCATTCCCGGCGTGGCCCCTTCTCACCAATTTCCCGCGTGCATATAGCACGCAGCATTTCTCAATCGCGGCCGGGCCTTCCTCGTCCATCATCACTTCACGTGGATGCCCAAAGCGGTGTATTTTCTGTGACCGCTCCGTTTTCGGGAGGCATGTTCGAGGGAACTCCGCTGGATACATAGTGGAGATGATGGAATATCTTTACAATATTTTCGGCGTAAGAAGCTTTAATTTTGAAGATGATAGCTTCTTGGTTTTGCAGAAACGGCTGATTGAATACTGCGAGCTGGTAATAAAAAAGAACCTGCGTATCACCTGGGCGTGCCAAACGCCCGTAGATACGGTCTCGAAAGAACTCCTGCCCCTGATGAGGAGGGCTGGATGTGCGATGATAAACTTCGGAATAGAGTCTGGCAGCCAGAGGATACTGGACCGTATGCAAAAGGGAACAAGCGTCGAACAGATCGAGGAGGCGATCAGATTAACTCATGAGAGCGGTATACTCACCCGCGGGCTCATGATTGTAGGTTTTTTCGGCGAAAACAAGGAAACGATGGATGAAACGCTCGCATTTTTAAAGTGTAGCAAACTCGATGATATAAGCTGGCACTATTTCACCCCATTACCCGGCAGCGAAGCGTGGGGACATACGAGAGAATACGGCGCGTTTACACCTCAATGGGAGAGGATGAACCTTTACCAGCCCACCTTTATTCCATCGGGGCTGACAGCCGAAGACCTGATATCATTTGTAAAGAAGTCGTACCGGCAATTCTATTTCAGGCCATCTGTTGTGTCGTCATACCTAAAACGGCTCAGAAGCGTGGGCCAGTTTCGACAGATTTTGAAGGGCACGAGTGCGCTTTTTTCGTACGTCGTGAGAAGAAGGGACTGATGAAACAAAGCGCGCTCCTCCCGAACCCGCCCGGCAAATGCCTGTATGTCAGGGATTATTTCTATTCAAAAATATCGAAAACAGGTTAACTCCACTATCCTGTCGAGCTACTGGTTTTGAGCGGAACTTTATCGGCTGCCGGCTATAACGTCTACGTAATGACGCTCATGCGAGGCGCATCGGCGCGGAAGAAATACCCATGTGGTATGCGCCCGAATTCGGTGTCCGGAGGAAGTGCTACTTCTGCTGGAACAGCAGCTTTATCTATCCCAACGGCGATGTCTGCCCCTGTGAGTCTTTTTACTACAAGCTCGGCAATGTGAACGAAAGCACTTTTTTAGATATATGGCATAGCGAAAAGTATCGTCGGTTCAGGAATGTACTCAAAAGGTCGATTCTCCCCGCCTGCGCCCGATGCTGTAAGTTGTAGCCGTGTTTTTAGAGTCGTTATCCAGAACATGTCTCGTGTGCCATCGGATTTATAGTACAGGACAAAATGACTAAGGGTAAATATATATTTTCGGAAAATCAGGTTTTGCTGATAGGGACTGCCCTCTTTGCATTGATCCGAATAATTGTGCTGTTGTTTTCCAGGAAGGTTTACATGGATGACGTCGAGGAATTGATTGTAGGCAACCTTGCAGCTGATATTCTTACAGGCGGCAAAATTTTGCCACTTCGGCAATACTTCGCTCATGGGTGGTTCTGGGCTGGACAATCTGCCACGGCCTTTATGACTATCGCAGCCTATTATGTTCTCGGCAGTTCGTATTTATCTCTTAAATTGAGTTTCTTGGTGCTGCAACTTATCACGTTTGTGTTGCTCTTTGTAGTTATGGATCGGTATATTAGTAGAAAAGCAGCTACACTCGCCTGTCTTCTTTATCTATTTCCCTCGGCCACATTTATTTACTATCAACTCTGGGTAAATTCGTTTCACCAATGTATTATTACCTTTGTAGTTGCGATACTACTGATCTGGAGGAATGCTCAGATTTCTGTGCATCGAACGTCGCAGATGTTATGGGTCGTACTTCTAGGCTATCTCATGGGTCTTTCAACTCTTTTTTGGGGGAGCAATTTTATTGTGGCAGGTATAGTTGCAATGTTCTGCCTATGGGAGTGGAGAAGGGGCGGTGCGAGTCGGATTATAAAGAACTCTGCCTTGTTGTTGCTGGGATTCATTATAGGATATATTCCAGTATTATCTCGATTTTCTCAGGCACTGGCTCAGCTTAGTGCTGTAGGTTATGATCCAGGAAGAACTATCTCTCAGATTGTTAGAAGGTCGCTCATATTGGCAGGGCCGACATTATCTGCTGTTTATGAGCCATGGGTACCATGTAATATGCTCCTACATCAATTTGCCTATGCAGCAGGAATAATCGCCTACATATGGGTACTGTTTAGGCTGGTAGTGGATAATGAAAAAGGCAGATCTGCCATGCATCTGTTTGTTGCCATCTATCCCCCGATATATGTTCTTATTGTCGCTCTCTCCGCATTAAATGATGCCTATGGATTCAAGGAGTCACTCAATCCCTGCCCCTTTGGGCTGAGGTATTCAAACCCCTTGATTGCTATCTCTGTAATCGCAGAGTCGATAATGATATGTGATTTTACTGGATATAGAAATATTGTAGCGAAGACACTTGGGATTCTTATTCTTGTTGTTTTAATGTGTTTTGGTCTTTTTTCTTTATATAGCATTTTAGTTCCAGTAGAGAAGGGCTATGGTGCCAAGCAGCCTGGCTATTTTGCCCAGGAGATTGGGTGCTGTATTACTGAGCAATATCTGGACGACTGGTCTCGCTTCACCCCGCTAATGGAACGAGTCCTTGCTAAAAAAGAAACCACGTTGAGAAATGATATTGCTCGAGGAGCTGCTTGGCTCACCTGTCTTTATCGAATTACTGATGACAATTTTCATATATCCAATCCCAAAAAGTTTCAGGCATATATAAATATAGCGCAGAAACATGTCCCCGCTGGTCTGCAGCAATTGTTCAAAGAAGAAATTGGGGCTTTTGTCTTCTGTCATACAAATTACAATTTGAAACTATCTCTCGATAAGCTTGCGCAAGGTCTCAGTGAGAAGGATGCCGAACTGAGTTACATCGGGCTGGCGCGTATGCTGCCTGCCTGGACAACCGACCCTTCAAAATTGGAAGAGGCAATTCATACTATTCCACTGAAAAATAAGAATCATCTGGCATACGCTATTGGGCAATATTTCTCGGCCCTGCCTGATCAAGAGAGAACCGTGCGTAGCATAGCCGATAAAATCACAGAGAGAGAATCATTCCTCGCAGGTAGCCGTGATCCCTTTGGCACGCGAATGTATTGGCCCCCGATTCATTGCCACTAGGACCACTGTAGGGGGTGGAGAATATTATAATAATTTGTATATTCTGATTCCCGGGCATCCTCTGGGAACAGATGCCCTTTCTCGTGATGAATACGCGAGGGAAAAATAGCGAGGGTCGTCAAGGTACCTCAAAATAGGCAATTCCTGATAGAGCGGATGAGTATACGCAGTTTCGTTGAGATGGATGTGCGTGATGCCGTGCATCTTCAAAATTCGCACCGCTTCATCGACGGATTTCGCCTGATACAGTTCCTTCGACTGGTACGAGTCGGCGGGAACAATCCTTCTCGGTATGATGTAGAATCGCGAGTCAAAAGAGAAGAGCACTGCATCCCGTGGCAGATTCTTTTCCATCCACTCACCCTCCGGCTGGAGCCACCGGGGATTGATATATTCGATGTAGTGGTAGCTCGGATCTTTGTGCGCTCTATCGATATGCCAGATGAGTGGGAACGCGATCTGCTGAAACACCTGGCCCATGAAGATAACCATCCCGACTGCGAGGAGGTTTTCCTTGATCCATGTAGAGAGCCTCGCGGTGTTGAGGATGTAGCAGAGGATGACGACGACGATCAGGCCCGTCTGATAAAAGTCAAATATCGCTCCGTTAAGGAATCTGAGCCATGAGTGCCAGGAGGCTATGTCAGCAATCGGCCAGTAGTGATCGGTATCCAGGAGCAGTTCACTACGGCAGCTCACGATCTGCCACGCCATCAGAAGAACAATGAGTGCCACGGTTTCAGAGATGCGCAACCCCCTGGTAAACATATCTCTCATCACGGAGCCTCCGAGAACTGCGGCGAGACAGAGGATTGGCAGCAGGAATTTTGACGAATCCCCCGCGCTGGGGGGATATCGAAGAATCAAAAGATAGGCAATATAATAGGCGAAGTATAACGCCACGATGAATAGTTCAAGGGGTGATTTCCACCATTTACTCCGAAAGAGGTACAGTATGAAGAACAGGGGCGCGAGAAAGCCCCAGTGCAGCAGGTCGAACCAGAGCGCGAATCCCTGCAAACCCGGCAAATTAGTTGAATGCTGTATCGCCCATGCATCTATGTTCTTTCCTCCCAGTATGTCGGCGAGGGCGGGATATATAGGATTGCCGAAGAGTAGGAGATTCCGCGCCAGGTGGGGCAGGACAATGCAGAAGGCGGGCAAGCATATCTTGGTGAATCCTCGCACGCCTAGCCGCAGCGGAGTGACATCTTTTCTTCCAGACGGAATCATGCTCATCGCGAAGAGGGCGAACAGAAAAACCGCGGCGAAAAGTGCGCCAGGGTATTCAACCCAGTAGGCAAATCCGAGGTTAACGCCGATGAGGTAAAGGCATCGCTCGTCACCGCTGAGATGAAAGCGTGCGAGAAAGTATATGGCGCCGAGGCAGAAGAAATTCATTACGATAGTAGAACTGGCGAAGACGCTGTAGAAAAGGAACATCTCCATCGAGAGACATATGATAACGGCGCTCAGGGCGCTTTCGCGGTCGTGAACCAGGCCGATTCGGGAGATTCGGTAGACGAGCGAACAGGAGAGAGCCGCGAAGATGAATGAAAACAGCTTGATCAGCCAGTAGTGGGGGTAGCCGAACAGGATATTTTCTATACCGTAGAGTATTGGAATGAATGACGGATAGGCATTGGCGAGTTCGGCACTGCTGAGGCTCACGTCGGTTGGCAGGTTCCCGCTACGGAGTATCTTTTCCGCGATTGGCAGATGGTAGCTCCACACATCCCAGAAGTATATCGGGGCCATAATCTTATAGATAAAGAATACAATGAACGTGGATAGTATGAACACCGAACAGAGCCGCTGGTAAAAATGAGACTTGCGGGAAGGGAACTTCTCTTTCCTTCGGAGCGGGGAGGCCGGATAGCTACCAGAGCGAAAATAAAGAAGTAGTGTCATGAGAAGTGTGAGAGTAACGAGGCAGAGGAACAGCGAATTACGATTGAGAACGAGACTGACCCCCTGGTTAGCCGTAAAGAGGATCAGGGTGATGAGGGCGGCCCCCGAAGGGAATGAGAAGATGAAAAGCTCTCTCCTGTCTCTGAATTCTGCTCCCCTTCCGATGATACAGAGCAGGAAGAGGTACCCGGCCATGATGTCCATGGCGAAGAATAGAAAAAACAGAAGCACAGTCCTCCTCCTATGCCCGGCAAAGGTGTTTCATCAGGGCAAACGCTCCTCTGAGAAGAGCCACTAATTGTCGCCAGCTCCTGATTCTCCTCAGATATGATAGGATAATACGTGGTCTGAGGTAAAATCTCTTCAAAACATGCCGCGCGCACTGGTCGAGCTTCTCGACTGTAAAGCCCTCAGGGACGAATGTGGGGTGGAAGACGCTCATTTTGTTGAAATCCGCGATCACCCTACCGTAGCGCGGGGCCTCTTTCCAGATCGGTGCTCCAGGGAATACGGTAAAGAATGTCACGCTGATGTCATCCAGAGGGATGCCTGTAACAAACTGCAATGTCCTCTCGATAGTTTCCGCTGTTTCCATCGGATGCCCCACCATGAGAAATCCCTTTGTCTTCATTCCACAGTCACGGGCGCGGTGCACTGCATCTTCTATCTGCTCAAGTGTAATACCCTTCTTCTCGAAATCGAGAATCTCCTGGCAACCGGATTCAATGCCGATGAGTATCTGCCAGCAGCCCGCCCTCATCATGGCGTTGAGTGCCGGACGGTCGGGCATCATATCGGCCCGGGCCAGGCAGCTCCAGCTTATGGCGGGCGCCTCCCTGAGTAGCAGTTCCGTAAGCTTCTGCAGGCGGCGGCGGAAGATCATGAAATTATCGTCTTCAAAGAGAATCTCTCGGATGCCGAATCGGTGATAGAGCGTGCGGATCATGTCGATGATGTATTCAGCGCTGTGAGCCCTGCACACATTCTTAAAAACACCGGTATCACAGAAGATGCAGCGGCCGGTGCAGCCGCGCGACGTGATGAGCGAGGTTGAGGGGGTATTCCGAACACTCTGTGGTGCAAGGTAGTAGTAGCGTGCGAGGGGAGGTAGGAGATCCCATGCGGGCAAGGGAAGAGCATCGAGTTCCTTGATGAACGGCCGCGGCGAGGCTTGACGCAGGAGATCTCCATCCCTTGATACGATTCCCTGTATCCTGCTCGTGTCCACATTATCTGCAAGGGCGGACACGAGCTCAGTGAGTGTGTGCTCGCCCTCGCCGACGACACCGTAATCAAAGCCGGGAAAGAGGTGCATCGTTTCCCGTGGTTGGGAAGTGAGGTGCACGCCACCTACAATTGTTGTGATGTTGGGGCGTTTCTCCTTCACTGCCGCGGCGATCGTGGCCGCGCGCTGTATCGAAAGAGTGACGGCGGTGCATGCGAGGATATCCGGTGCCAGAGATGCAATCTTCTCAATAGTCTCTCGCTCGCTGAGCCGCAGCGCCTCCGCATCCAGGATACACACATCCCGTCCTTTTTCCCGCAACACGCTCGCGAGGTAGGTGAGACCGTGCGGGGGTTCCATCGCTCCTGCGGATGCCAGCGAGCCGTATCGTTCTTGAATGGTGAGCGGAGGATTCAGGAAAAGGATCTTGTTCATTCCGGAGGGAGAGTGTGCAGCGAGTGTGGTTCAACCTTGCTGCGCCTGAAAAGTTTTAGTCGGAACGCGATCATCTCTTTGAGGATCGCGAGAATTACCCACGGACCGGAGAGGGTCGATGTGCCTCTGGATCTCGGGAAATAGTCTATGCCAAATTGTGATACGCGATAACCCGCACGAATTGCCCGTATGATCAACTCAGCGTCGATGAGAGACCCATTGGATTCCAGTTCAATGGAGTCGAAAACCTGCCTTTTGATGAGCTTGAAGGAAAAGTTAATATCCCGGATGCGCACTCCGAAGAGGATTCTTATGAGAATATTGTACGCTGCCGAGTAAACGGTCCTGAGCACGCCTTCACTTGTTCGGTCGTGGCGGTAGGCGGTTACAATATCACAGTTGGTGAACTCCATGATCCTCATCGCCCTTTTAATTTCCTCCAGGTCGAATGGTAAGTCCATGTCGCTGTAGATGACGATCTCCTTTTTCGCGCACGCAAAGCCTGTCCTCAGAGTGGTCCCCAGTTTGGAGTTTACCTTGTGATGCAGAACCCTGATCCTGGAGCTTTCCCTGGCCATGCGATCCGCAATTTCACCACAGCCATCGGTACTCGCGTCATCAACGATGATGATCTCGTAGTCGTCCGTAATTGTGTCCAGTGTGCGCGTGGCGAGGCTGACTGTTTTTTTCACATAGTCCCTCTCGTTAAACATTGGAAACACTATGGAGATGCTGTAGTGATTCATATACGTGCGAGTACTCCCTCTATAACTATACGCTTCTTGTTTTGAGCGAATAGCAGAACAGATTCCAAAGGTCTCTCAGCGAAAGCATGCGCAGTAATCGTAGCAGTTTTTTCGGGCGCATATATGTTCTGCGGTAGGCATGTTTGATCAGGTGGCGGAGATCAACATCGCTGACGCCTTTTACTGTGTGCGCAATACCGCCGTAGAAGAGACCCCCGTCCCGCAGAGGGAATTCACGAATTGCACCCTCGCCGGACAGTATATCATAGAGCACAGTGCCGGGAAAGGCAGTTACTCGTGAAAATTGAGTCAGCTCAGTGTCGAGCCCCACTGCATAGTGTATGGTGTCCTCAATATGAATCCTTTGCTCCCAGGGGAATCCGAGCATGAAGAAGGAGTAGGTAGAGAGTCCTTCTTCCTTACACCAGCGCACCACCTGCTTCACCTTTTCTAGATCGAAACCTTTTTTAATCCTCTGCAAAGTCTCTACATTGCCGCTCTCAGGCGCCACCCCTACAATCCAGACCCCGGCGGCCTTGAGCTTCTTCACCGTGTCGCGGGTTATGCGATCCACCCGGATACCGTTGGTGAGCTGGAGGTGCACCTTGATTTTTCTACGCAGTATCTCGTCACAAATTTCTTCGGTGCGCTGGATATCCATGGTGAAATTATCATCATAGATACAGATTTCCTTCACACCGAGATCGCATACCTGCCATTCTATTTCATTGACCACATTCTGGACCGAGCGCGCCCGCCACCGATTCCCCATGGTTTTGAAACAATAAATGCACCCATAAGGACAACCGCGCGAGGTAATCAGGCTTGAAATGGGCAGTGCTCTCTTCACTGGTGAGTAGTAACGGGTGATATCCACCTTGTCCAGCGCGGAGAAGGGAAGGCTGTCGAGATCCTTGATGAACTCCCTCGGCCCGGTACAGATAATCTCGCCTGACCTGTCTTTAAAGCAAAGGCCCTTCACCTCGGCCCATGGCGCGCCCGATGCCAGTTCGTACATAATTTCTTCCCCTTCACCCACTGCGACTGCATCGATGCAGCTTTCCTGAATGAGCCTGCGGGGAATGGAGATAGAGAGCGGGCCTCCTGTAACGATCAATTTTTTAGGCCACGCATGTTTGACATTCCTGGCAATGTGAAGAGATTGTTCTACGTTGGATATGTTGATGCTCAATCCGATGATGTCTGCATCAGCGATATCGCGCTCACGCAGCTGTTCAATATGACAATCCGTTACAGTGGCGGGGATGCCTTTTGATTCAAGATAGGATGCGATGCCAAGGATGCCGATGGGAGGAAGGCGATTGATGAACAGGCGCGGATCCCGCGGCGCCTGGGCGATCAATAATATTCGGGAGGTCATAGTAAAAGTATTTTTTAGCCGGAGTCGGGCGCCTTTAGGCTGCCCTTCTCAGGATGAGCTTACTGAAGCCCGTTCGCGCAAAAGCGCCGATCATGTCCATTGCTGGAATTATCCTGTAATCAAACGAGAAGAGTATCAATCTGAGCCACGTGACTGGCTCGATAATCGCAACGATAAAGGGGTAAAGGCATGTGGTCATGAGCGCCACCGCGGGGCGGTGACGGTGTGCGACAAGAAAAGCAATAAGCGATTTCGGCAGGAGTGGACACATCCTGATGATTTTATTGAGGAGAATGTGTTTGTATTTGAAGTAGTTTTTTGAGCAGGGGTTTTCAATGGGAAGATTATCGGCTACGGCGTGAGCGTAAATTTCAGTGCCCTGATAGAAAGTGAGCGAGTAGAGCTGAAATTGAAAAGGTCTGGGGATTTTTAAAATGAGATTGATGGTTTCAAGAATATCTTCTTCAGTCTCAAATGGATTATCCAATATGATATCGTACAGTGCGGCGATGGTGTATTTATTGGTGAGGTGGGCTGCGCGCAATAGCTTTTCATTAGGAACGGAGCGCAGATAGATATCCTTCTTGGTCCGTTCCGAACCGGACTGCAAGCCGATAAAAATCCACGAAAGACCGCTCGCCTTCAGCAGGCGGATCTTTTCTTCGGTAATGGTGTTGGGTGTGCCACAGCAGATGAATCTTGTGCGTATCTGTTCCTGATACTTCTCGGCAAAATCTTTAATCCAGTTGCTGCCATGTGCGAAAAAATCATCATCATGGATGATCACATACACGATGTCTGGATACAATTTGATGGCGCATGAGAGCTCTTCAATGACATTGTCCACTCTCCTCTCTCGCACGCGATGAACTCCATAGAGTTTGGCAAGGAAAGAATTGCAGCAATAGGAGCATGAAAACGGACATCCCCTGATTGTTATCAGACTGTAAAATCTGCCTGAAAATCTGGAATATTTCTTGAAAAGATCGTTGTCCATCGGGACAATTCTATTGCGGTGCAGAATAAAGCTTTTTTCAGGGTGATGCTCGGGAAAGGGAAATACGTCGAGGTCATTATTGAGCGGTCTCAATGCGTTGATTACAACCCTGCCTGATTCCCTGAAGGCCAGGTTTAAGACAGCGCGTGGGGAGCGCCGCGCGTCCAGCGCAGTTGCGAATTCCAGAAAGGAAACCTCTGATTCGCCGATAAAAACGTAGTCCGCAGAGTTCAGACATTCTTCCGGGGCTATAGAGGGGTGTATCCCCCCCCACACAATGCAGATTTGAGGAAACGCCTTCTTGATCTCGGAGGAAATGAGCTGTGCCTTATCATAAGAGTCGCTCATGAGGCTGATGCCCACTATCCCTGGCGTGAATAGCTGAACGAAATCCTTGATGACGGGGATAGCTTCCGCATTAAATGAAGGGAGGAAGAGGATGTGAGAATCCACTCCGTTCTTCCGCAGGTAGGAGTGAATATATTTCAGGCCGATCGTGTCTGTATTAGGCTGTAAAGAAATAAGCAGTATTTTCATAAAAGTATGGTATGCGGGCACCGGGAGCCCCGTTGCCCTGCCACGCTATTATGTCGCAGACACTGAAGTCGTTCTATCGACAGGCGGAGCATTGATCCCTTCCTTCCGACATACGTAGAGAATATGCGGATGCAGATAACCATTATCTATTCTCTCGACGTGGACATGTAAATGTAAAGCGCTGAATATCTTGGCAAACTCTTCCTGGCTCCGGAACTGCACTCTCTGTCCGTTGGTAATGCCCAGAATCTTTACGGCAAGCACCTCCTGAGCATACGCCCAGGCATATTTCCAGCGTGGCGATGTATCAGTGGTTTTGACGAGCAAAAGCCCGCCGGGTTTTAAATTCGTATAACAAGCCCCAATGATCCTATCCTGGTCTCCCGGACTGAAAAGATAGAGCACGTCAATAAGGAGAATGGCCTCGGCGGGCAATAGGGCGAAATTCAATATATCTACATGTCTGAATTCGACGTTGTGGATATTTCGAGCGGCCTGGCGCGCGATGGATATTTTATCCTCGGATATGTCGCACCCTATTACCGTGCGCCTCGCCGAGGTGAGAGCCAGATAGAGCGAGAAGAGACCGTGGCCGCAGCCGAGGTCATAGATTGATCCAGCCGCCGGGACAAGGGGCTCAATACGGTCAAACGGGCATGTGAGATAGCGGATCTTATTGTGGAGCCTCGCTGCGAGGGGCAGACCGTGGTAGTGGAGAAGAATTTCAGGCATCCTGTGCGACGACCGCGTGCTCATGATATGTTCCATTCCAAGACTCAACCGGCTTTACTTGTGAAAACTCTCCATGATAGCTGCAGGTATTCCCTGAACGATATCTTGTAATAAAAGATCTTGTATCTCAGGCAGTATGCTTTATGCAATCGCCTCGCCTGGTTGTAAATCCAACTAAAGGGTAATCTTATCAAGATGAGAGACATCCTGTACAGCCATGGGAACGCGACTATAAGTGAAAAGAGCTTTTGCAGGTTTTCTATTTTTCTTTTATCGGGTAGTTTGAGCGGCGAATGCACATGATAGGTTTCTGCGAATTGGGTTGTTGTCGGGGACAGGAGCCCCATCTTTATAGAGGTGTCATATATCTCCGTCCCCGGATAGGGAGAGAGCAGTGAAACCCATGCGTAATCGGGGCGACAACGGATATTCAGATTCAATGTTTCGAGGCACTCCTTGAGGCTTTCGCCGGGAATCCCGAGCATGTTCTGGATAATGAAATTGATCCTGTATTTTCGCAGCCTCTGTGCGAGTGTGAGCAAAGTTTCTTTGGAGATAGGGCGTCGAAGAACATTATTGCGGACGTAGTCATTGCCCGCCTCCGCAGCCCATGCAATGCTGAAACAGCCGGCATCTTTCAGGTATGCGATTTCTTCCTCGGCAACCTGGTCCGGACGGATATTGCAGTTGAAGGGCAGACCGATCTGCTTCTTGAATTTAAGACTGAATTCCTTGAGCCATTCTTTGCTGAAGACAAGAGAGGAGTCATGGAACAGCACAAATTCGAGAGGATACCGCTCCTTGACCTGTGCAATCTCATTCACGACATTGTCGGGGCTCCTGAATCGGATGACCTTGCCTTTCCCCTGGTAGATCCTGTTATAGAGATGATTGAAGCAGTAGGAGCATCTGTGCATGCATCCGCGGGAAGCGATGAACGTTTTCATCTTTGAGGAGCGCGCCGTGGGATATGAGTAAAAGAGCTCCCGATCCGGGAAGGGTATGCTGTCCAGGTCTTCGATGAGAGGCCTCACATCATTGCGGTAGATCGTCTTATCCCGCTTGATATGGAAATTTCTGACAGTGGTGATATCGTCGCCTCTCTGGAGTTTGTCGGCGAGCTCGACAAACGCCTCCTCTCCCTCTCCGACGCATATGGCATCAACGCCTTCCTCATCAATCATAGCTGGGAAAAATGTGGGATGGGGGCCGCCGAAGACGGAGAAGACGCGGTGGGCGTTTTTAATTTCCCGGTTGATTCTCAGGAAAAGCTCGTGCGCTCCGGTGGTGATGCTGTAGGCGATGATATCGGGGCTTGCTCCGGCGAGGTGCCTTTTTATCTCTCTATCGGTTGCACCACAGATATCCACGCGGTGCCCCGCTTGTGAGAGGGGCGTCGATAAGTACATGATCCCCAGCGGTTCAAAGCCGCCCACGGAATAGTTCCGCGCTGCATCTGATATGAAGAGGACGTTCATGGGCGCCTCGAACTCGTAAAAGAATAGCGAAGCATTCTCAAGCCCGCCGTGGCGTAGGTGATCATCATGGGGACGGATTTGAGTTTCTTAAAAACCCTGATGGTGTGGATCGGGCGCAGGAGGAGCTTCCTATTTGCCCATTTCTCGAGGCGGGCGACCTCTCCAGCAGAAAGGTACAGTGTCCCCATAGAAGGGGTGGAATAATCTCCTCTCACGGCAGATCTCTTGTCTATGAGCCTGTTCTCAACAGCGATCTTATGGAGCTCTGAGCCGGGGAACGGACAGGCAATGCTGAAGTTGGATATGTCCCCATCGAGCTCCTTCGCAAATGCAACGGTCTGACGCACTGTCTCCCTCGTCTCCCATGGCAGGCCGATCATGAAAAAGAGGTAGGTGAGAATCTCCTTCTCTTTGCACAGCCTGACGGCCTCGCGGCACTGATCGAGCGTGATACCTTTCTTCATCATATCGAGAATCGCCTGGCTGCCGGACTCAATGCCGAATCCGATGGCGAAACAACCTGCCCTTTTCATCCAGTCGAGCCTCTCGTCGTCGATCGTGTCCACACGGCTGTTCGTCGCCCAGCGGATCCGGAGATTCTTCTCGATGATTCTCCGGCACACCTCGACGACCCAAGGCTTCTTGAGTGTGAAGGTGTCCGCCCTGAACCAGAAATCCCGTATGTCGTATTTACTGACACACTGCTCGATCTCGTCAACGAGCGACGCCGGGCTGCGAAAAACAACGTTTCTCCCGTAGAGGTTGGGCACGAGGCAGAATATACACTCGAAGGGGCATCCCTTACTGGTAAGGATGAGTCCCATTCTCTTTCGGGTATCGGGCATGAGGTAGAGATTATTCTTGAGCAGGTGCCGCGCAGGGAAAGGAAGCTCGTCGAGGTTCTCCAGACCGGGTCGATCGGGGTTGACGATGATCTGCTGGCCTTTGCGGTAGGTGATCCCATTGACCTGGCTTAGGTCTCGGCCCGGGGCTATTTCTGTGATTATGAACTCCGGTTCTCCACGGATAAGTATATCTATCTCTGGGTGGCGGGCCATTTCTATCTTGCCCTTGTCCGCTGAGATGACGCCCTTTGCAATGGTCATTATGCGGGGGTCAGTACATTTGGCAATTGCAAAGGCCCGGCAGTCTTTATCGAATGTAGGGGCGACCGTGCTCGCGATGAGCAGGTCGGGAGCTAATTGTTTCAAATCCCGCTCAAATTCGCTCCAGCCCTTTTTCTCTGCAGGGTAGTCTTTGATTGTGCACTCCACGCCGGCCCGCTCAAGCGCCGCCGCCATGTACGCGAGGTCCATGGGGGGGCGGATCATAAAGACCGCCTCGCTCTCGATCGGCGCCTGGCAGCGATCAAAACGATCATAGAGGCCGGTCGGTGGGTATATCAACAATGCCCGTTTGATATTCATATGGTCAGGAGAATTATGTAATTCATGTATAATTCTAGCATATCTCCCATGCATTCGCGATTGGTACCAATCGCCGCCACGCTTTATCCCGAAATGGCGGATAACAGATTGAAACGTTCACCTGATGGGTGAAATGTAATCAGAAGTACTTCTCCCTGTACGGGCTTGATTTATCAAGCCCGTAACGCGGGTCGGATGAATCCGCCCCCTACATTATCCGCCATTTCTGGTTTATTGCGTATACTGCTGCTCTGTGTGATATACTTGTACCATGGGGTTCAAGCCCGCATGAATGCCTCCATAATAGTTCCGGCATATAACGAAGAGGGGACGATCGGCAGGACTGTTGCCGAGCTTAAGAAGCTCGGTCAGGACTACCAGATCCTCGTCGTGGATGATGGCTCGCGCGACAGCACCTCCGCGCGGGCGCGCGAAGCCGGCGCGGACGTGTTAAAGCATCCCTACAATAAGGGATATGGCGCCGCACTCAAGACCGGGATTATAGAGGCCGCACACGATGTCATCGTAACATTCGATGCGGACGCCCAGTATGAGACTCGCGATGTGCCGCGGCTGCTCGATCAAATTTCAATCTATGACATGGTCGTGGCGGACAGGAGCGGAAGCAGGGCCGCCAGCATCCGCCGCATGCCGGGCAAATGGATCCTCGCCGTGGTCGCCAATTATCTCATAGGTCACCGGATCCCCGATCTCAATAGCGGCTTCCGATGCTTCCACAGGGAGAATGTCAGGAGATTCTTCCAGATACTCCCCAACGGCTTTTCATTCTCCACGACGATAACACTCGCATATTTCAAGGAAGGGCTGAGTGTCGGTTATATCCCGTGCGGCGTGAAGGCGAGAGATTCGGGAAGGAGCGAGGTCAGGTATCTGCGCGATGGCGCCCAGACACTTTTACTCATTGCCCGCATCACGGCGCTCTTCAACCCGTTGAAGATTTTCGCCCCTGTCGGAGGTCTCCTGATTGCCGTGGGCATCATCTACGGGCTGTGTTCGATTTTTACTATTGCGCATATTGCGAGTGGGGCAGTGCTGTCCACCCTTGCCGGCATTATCGTGCTACTCTTTGGAATCCTCGCTGACCAGATTGCGTGTATACGGCGCCAGATCAAGTAGCAGCCCCTCATCTATTGAACATACTGATCATGGGAACCATCCCGTTTCTATGAGAGGAACGCATGTGCGGAATATTTGGGATATCTATCCGTAGTGATTCCGGCTTTTCGCCTCGCGCCATTTCAAATGCGGTGAGTACGCTTTTTAGATTTTCCGAATCAAGAGGCAAAGAAGCAGCGGGGCTTGCGGTATTTTCAGGCAACCGCGTAGATGTCTTCAAGGATGCAATTCCCCCCTCCCGTTTGATAAGGACTCAACAGTACAAGAGACTCACCGAACGAGTCCTAACTGATTTTTCAGGCAGCGGGCCTTTGCGCGCGCTCACTCTTATCGGCCACTCCAGGCTTGTCACGAATGGTTCGCAGGAAACTCACCATAATAACCAGCCGATTGTCGCGGGCGGGATTGTAGGAATTCACAACGGGATAATTGTCAATGCGGGTGAGCTTTTTACGCGATTCCCTTCGCTCAGGAGGGAATACGAAGTTGACACGGAGGTGCTGCTGCGCCTTATTGAAATGTTCCGCAAGGAAGGAAAGTCAGTCCAAGAGGCGGTGGGGGAGGCATTCGGGCTTATCGAGGGGGCCGCATCGGTTGCACTTGGATTTGCCGACACCGATTGTATTGTAATGGCGACCAATACGGGCTCACTCTATATCTGCTGTAACCGATCCCGCACCGCGATGGTCTTTGCCTCGGAACGGTACATACTCTCCCGGCTCATGAAGCAGCGTTTCGCAAGAGGATTCTTTAGCGAGGCAGACATCATGCAGCTCAAGCCGGGGTTTGGATACTGCGTGAGTCTGATCGATCTCGCGCAGGGAGAGTTCCCCCTCCGGCAGCCTCTACCCCGGGGTGGCCTTACCATATCCCGTTGCACGACAGGGTCGAGGACTATCGTCGATCATATCCCCGAATCCGCACGGAGAGAGGCGCCGCGGGTGATGCGCGGGCGCGCCACCCCTGCCGCGGTGAAGGAGTTTGAGGCGCTTTCCAGGGCGAACGAGGAGGCCATCGCCCGTTTGAGGCGCTGCACCAGGTGCATCCTTCCGGAGACGATGCCGTTCATCACATTCGACGATGAGGGAGTGTGCAACTACTGCAGAGGCTATAAAAAGATTCAGGTGCGGGGGCACGAGGTATTGCTTGAGGCCGTGAAGCCGTATCGCCGGACAGATGGCGAGCCGGAGTGCATTGTATCTATCAGCGGCGGGCGGGACAGCACCTATAGCCTCCACTATGTGAAGAACGTGCTCGGTATGAATCCGATCGCATATACCTATGACTGGGGTATGGTGACGGATCTGGCGAGAAGAAATATATCGCGTATCTGCGGCAAGTTGGGAATCGAGCATATCTTGGTATCCGCGGATATCGCCAAGAAGAGACGATATATCAGGAAGAATGTTGAAGCATGGTTGAAAAGACCCGATCTGGGCGTAATCCCCCTCTTCATGGCGGGCGATAAGCAGTATTTCCACTACTTGAACAAGCTCAAGCGGCGTACAGGAATCAGGCTCGCGATCTATGCGGAGAACCCGCTCGAGCGGACGGATTTCAAGCTGGGGTTCTGCGGTGTGCGGGAGGACAGGAAGAGGAGTTACGCCGACATATCTCTCATGAGAAAGGCTAAGCTCGCCGCGTATTATGTACGGCAGTTTCTGCTGAATCCCAGGTACTTAAACCGGTCACTCTTCGATACGATGTTCGCCTTCATTTCAACCTACGGCATCCAGCACGATTATGTTTTTCTATTTAACTACATTCCGTGGGATGAGAAGACGGTGACCTCGATCATCAAGGAACAATATCACTGGGAGGTCGCCCCCGATACGCCGACCACATGGCGTATAGGAGACGGCACTGCCGCTTTTTACAATTATATCTATTATACAGTGGCCGGTTTCACCGAAAACGACACCTTTCGGAGCAACCAGGTACGCGAGGGGATGCTCACACGGACCGAGGCGTTCGAAATTGTCAGAAAGGAAAATAGGCCAAGATTTGATTCCATTCTCTGGTATTGCGAAACGATAGGGATTGATTTTGAGCGCACCATTGCCGGAATACACGCGATCCCGAAATATGCCCCCATCAGCGGGTAGGCGTGAGGCTACTATCATGAATTTTAAGACTTTTCGATTTGCTAACTTCATAATAAGATTATTTTGTTGACGTTTCTTCATACTAGCCTTATTTTTTATACCACTATACATCTTTTTGCGCATAAACATTCCATTAAGTGCTAGTGTGGTGTCTCGGAAGTAGCATTCAAAAGTCCTGCCATTGCGAGGAGCGTAGCGACGAAGCAATCTCATGATTGCCAATATGTTGAGATCGCTTCGCTTTCGCTCGCGATGACAGACATATGCTAGGAATTTCCGTGACAAGACACTAGTTTTACGACCACACGGGGGAGGTTCCGGAGGAGCCTTACACGGTCCCCCTCGGGAAAGCCGCTGTCAGGAGAAAGGGTAAAGATGCCACCATCGTCGCCACATCGTACATGGTGTACGAGTCGTTGAGGGCCGCCGAGATCCTGGCGCGGGAGGGGATAGAGGTGGAGATTGTGGATCCGCGCTCGCTCGTCCCCCTGGATAGGGACGTGATACGCATCTCGGTGAGAAAGACCGGACGGCTAATCGTCGCAGACACGGGCTGGAAGAACTGCGGTTTTTCCGCGGAGATCGCTGCTCTGGCCGCGGAGGACTGCTTTGCAGAACTCCGGGCCCCCGTGAGAAGGGTGTGCCTCGCGGACGTCCCCATGCCGACGAGCTGCGCCATCGAGAAGCTGGCTTACCCGGGGCCGGCGGAGATTGCCTTGGCGGTGAGGGAGATTGTGTCGGGCAAGAGCCGTGAAAAGCTTCTCGAGGAAGGCCCCCCAAGCGCTTGCGACGGATTGCCCGAAAAGCAGTTCCACGGCCCCTTTTAGCCCCTGCAGCGGAAAGTGCCACCAGTGAAGATCCTTTTTATTTACAAGATAGAGAGCTTCATCGCCCCGCTGGGGCCGATGGTCATCTCCGCCATCGCGCGCAAAGCGGGGCACGAGACGTTCCTCTGCGATATGCGGAAGGAGGACCCGCTCGCGCGGACCGAGGCGCTCAACCCGGACATTGTCGCCTACAGTTCCTCCACGGGCGAATCGAAGCACTACCTCCGGTTGAACGTGAGGATCAAGGAACGTTTCCCGGAGCTGTTCACCATCATGGGAGGCCCCCATCCCACCTTCTTCCCCCGCTCCGTGATGGAATCCACTCTGGACGCGGTGTGCGTCGGGGAAGGGGAGGGGGCATTCCGGGACCTCCTCAACGCCATCTCGGCAGGGAAAGCGATCGCGGGCATCCCCAATGTCGTGTCGAAAGGAGAAACGGAACCGTCCTCCGTCCGGGATCTCGTGGCGGACCTCGATTCCCTCCCCCTTCCCGACTACCCGCTGTTCTACGACGCGACACCGATGGGGCGGTATCCCCTCAAGAGCTTCATGGCGGGCCGCGGCTGCCCCTACCGCTGTACTTACTGCTTTAATGCGAGCTGGCGCGCTCTTTATCGGGGGAAGGGGAACTATCTTCGGCGGCACTCCGTCGGCTACGTCATCGAGGATATCCTTGCAGTTCGGTCCCGGTGGCCCCTCTCCTGCGTCAAGTTCTACGACGATATTTTCTGCTACAAGGCGGACGCGTGGCTCGATGAATTCTCGAGAGAGTACCGCGACAGGCTGGGGATCCCGTTCTTCATCCTCACGCGTGCCGATCTCCTGACGGAGGAGATGGCAAAACTCCTGAAACACGCCGGCTGCCGTACCATCAGCATGTCCATCGAAGCGGGAAATCCAGATATCCGGAACAATGTCCTCGGGCGCAACATGACGGATGGGCAGATTCTCGATGCCTATCGCCTCTGCGAGAAGTACGGTATCTACACTTTCACGAACTGCATCGTCGGCCTTCCGGAGTCCACCATTGAAAAGGATGTCGAGTCGGTAGACCTCTCGATCAAAGCGAAGGCGACCTGGGCGGAGTTCCCCATCTTCTTCCCCTACCCAGGGACGAAACTCGGCGACCGCGTGATCAGCATGGGGATGTACTCCCCCCGACTACGCCCGGATGCACACCGCGTACATGTACCGGTCCCCCCTCTCCTGCTTCACAAAGAGGGAGAAACACGCACAGATGAACCTGTCCGTGCTCGGCGCTGTGGCGGTCGTCTTCCCCCGCCTGAGAAATCTAATCGTTACGCGCCTGATCTTCATGCGGCACAACCGGTGCGTCACATTTCTCTATTATCTGATCAAAATGTGCGTCCTCCGCCGGAATATCTACATGCCCGAGACGGGGATGCTGACCTCTCTCCGTATCTTTCTTGGGAGTCTTCGTCAGGAGATCTTCCGGCACGAGAAGGAAGACAAGGCATGGGACGCATCGCACAGCGCGCCGCCTAACCACGAGGGGAAGATATGACAGTACGCGGGTTGATGTCCCTGAGGAGATTGCGTGTGGTAGGAGTGCTCGTCTATCCGGTCGCCTTCTTCGCCGTCATGGCATATATGCTCCTTCTTGCGACCGACTATAACGCCACGTGGGCGCACCCGGAACTCCCATTAGGATACGTCCCGAACGCATTACGGTACGGGACGGCGTTCTCGATCAGGGATTTCATACGGGGCTTTGACTACATGCAATTTGATGGCGCTCCCCGCCCGAGATTCGTATCCTATTCCTTCCAGATTATCAATGAAAAGTTCCGTATCTGGCTTTTTCACTACGTCATCCCGCACCCATCCCTCTCGCTCACGTGGATATTCACCTTGATCCTCTCTCCCGTTCTGCTGTTCGCATTTCTCAGTCGCCTGGTCCGAACCCCCCTCGCGGGATGGATAGGAGTCACGCTCTATTTCGCCTCACCCGGGTGCCTCTCGGGGATCGCCCTGTTGTTTCAACCTGCAAAACCTCTTGCAACCTTCTTCAGCATACTCTGTCTCTATTGCGCATTGCGGGTATCTGCTGCGATTGAAGCACGGGGCTCCCTTTCGATGAGGGCGTATTCCGTATACCTGTTTCTGCTCTGCATGATGTTTCTTTCGTTCTGCATCGATGAAACGGCATGGTTCCTCTATATCATCATCCCCGTCTTGTTTCCCGGCATATTCACCCGGGGTGACGGGAGGCCGGCGAGAGTGATGTGGTATATCTCTACGGGCGCGGCTTATTCCATATTCGTGTTATATCTGATGCCGCGCATCACGACTGCGCTGGGCTATGGGGGGTTTGAGTTCCTGAAATTCACCACGGGTAGGAAAGACTCATTTCATGCGGAGAATTTGATATACAATGCCTGGAAATTGACGTCGTGTCAGATCATCTTCTCCATGAACCTGTTCGGTCACGACATCCCCACTGCACAGTCTGCTCCCGCCGGCGCGTATCAGGTTGCGTCATGGGTCTACGCCGTCATCTTCGCGGGATGCCTGGCATGGCTCGCCCTGCGCCTTCCGCGTTGTCAGAGGAAGGTATGCGGGCGCTATTTCCTGGCCTGGTTTCTGTTCGTCGTTTTTGAGACTATGCTGCTCACCAAGCAGGGTCACAAGACGGTCATCAATTCAAGTTACTACTACGGTGCCCTCGCATCGGTATTTCTGACAATCCCACTGGCCATAGTCCTCTCGTCGTCTACCGAAGGCGCCTCCGGTATGCTCAGCAAGGTGCTGTTCTCGCTCATCGTCGCGGCATCCCTGTACAACTTTGTGTTCATAAATGAATCATGGATTCAGGAACATAGCCGGGTTGTCTTCTATCAAGAATTCATGCAACCAGGTGAACTCGAGACATGGGGGCCGTTGGATGCGAAGGTATCGTATGACATGGTGCGGAAGGCATGGCGCAACAGGCATGATAAAGACATGCTGAATAAGATGAAGTCGAGCTTCCCGCTGAGGGCCTGTTGGTTGTTCCGCGAGTTAGAATATATACGGTAAGGAAGCATATGAAACCATCCAGAATGCTTATCGCCGCCGGGCTGGTTGCGGCGCTCGCCTTCGTCGAGGCGCTCCATGCCGTGCGGTATATCCGGCTGGACAACGACGGCATGCGCTTTGCGCTCGTCGCGGATCAGATACTTGCGGGGCGGGGATTGCGGAGTCCCTTGATACCCTTCTCCCTGCGTCCGGATTCCCTCGGTACCGTTCTCTATACCGAGCAGGGTCCATTCCTCTCGATCCTTTATGCAGTGATGGGCGGTGTGAGGCCGGGGCGTGTGTGGCCCGGCCAGATCCTGAACCTGTGCGCGCATCTAGCAACCTCTCTTTTCTCCTTCCTGATCGCCCGTCGCATTGCCGGGAACATTGCCGGGGTGGCTGCGGGAATTGTCATCGCTGTGAGTTATCCTTTGCTTGATCCGGTCGGTCAATTCTGGTCGGAGGCAGTGTATATTGCGTTTGCCATGATGACCGTCGGGATGCTCCAGGCAGCACGAGAGGAGAATCGAGGATGGCGTTCTTTTGTGGGGAGCGGTATCGCGGCCGCATGTGCATATGCGACTCGATTTATAGGATGCGCCCTGCTGCCCATTTTTTTCTGGGAATCCCTCTTTTCCTGGCGACGTACCGGGCGGCGGGCGGCGGTTCGCACAATCCTCCTGACTGTTCCACTGCCTCTCTTAGTTATCACAGTTTTGTTGACGAGGAACTGCGTCCTCATGGGCAGTATTCGCGGTGTATGGTTTCCCCACACGGAGAGAAGTTGGAGTGAGACTCTCCGCGGTATCATAGAAATGAATAGAGAGCAGTTCGATATCTCAATTCCTGGGGTACGGGTCACGCTGGCGTTTCTCCTGCTGATAATTCCGGGAGCGGCACTGCTCTGGCCGCCGGGGGGCGCATTAAGGATTGCGCGGCTCTTTGCGCGCGGTCTTGATCTGGTGCTCATCACCATTGTCTGCTATACCGCCGCGCTGGCGCATGCGCTGGCTGATACTCAGCCAAACTACGAGATTCGCTACGTCGCACCGTTGACGCCTTTGCTATGGATCACCGCGATTGTCGTAATCGCGCGTGGATGGAACTGCCTCACGCAAAGGGGAATGCGGCGGCTGGCGAGTGCCGGTATTGCATTGAGCCTGATACTGATCATTATCGGCGAAACAGAGAGGAGCTGGAGATTGCTGCCGCACCATGCGCCGAGCGGCGACTACGGCTTCGAGAGCGGAGCATGTCAGTGGGTTGTAGCACACAACAGGAAGGGTTCTCTCGTCGTCACCAACACCCCCTGTATGTTGGCTTTTTTCAGCGGCATCCACACAGTAGGTTTGCCGTTGAGGCACCCGTGGCTCGCCTTCGAAAAGGTCCCTAACGATCTGGAACGAGTCCTCCCCGAGAAAATGAAGGAGATCGGTGCCGAGTACCTGCTTCTGTTCAGAGCGATAGACGGTTTGCCGAGGGAGGAATGGAGTGGAGTGGAGAACGGACTGCCGGAGGATGTCTGGGGTAGATTCATCTCCGATCTCTCTCGTCCGTTGGCGGGCGAGAAGGTAAAAGGCTTTTTCGTCAAGGTGTACGAGTGCCACGAGGGTGTGGTATACAGGATGACGGAGCGCTGATCGTTCAATGAGGAAAACCACCGTTTCAGCCGCTGGCGCGGTGCTGCTCCTTATACGTAACATTTTCCAATAAGTCAACAGGAGGGGGAGCGCCGTGGAGCGGGTGATTACGAATATTTCCGCCGGGCGTGAGGAGAAACACCGCCTCTTCGTCGACTTGTGCGCGGCTGCGGTTTTCCTCGCCATAGCGATAGTGGCTGCCGCGGCCTGTTGGGGAGGTCGCTACGTGTATCTCCGCGAGGGCGGAGACGAGGCCGGCCAGTGCGCCTTCGCCGCGGCCGCCGACAACCCGGGATCCTTCGCCGGGGATGAGCTGCTCGGCGACCCCGGCAATCGGACTATCTACAACGTCCTCCACATCCACCTGCTGAGATATCTGCGGCGCATTACCGCCGACTACGGCACCGCTCATGCCATGCTCCAGGGACCCGTGGTGTTTCTACAGCTGCTCGGGTTTTATTTGCTCGGCATCGCGCTTTTCCGCAGCCGGTACTGGGCCCTTCTCCTCACCGCGGCGTGCGCGAGCACGTATGAATTCGGCGGCGAGTACTGGGGGATATGGTTCTCACCCCTCCCGAGGAGCCTTTTCCAGGCTTTGCTGCCGTATCTGCTCCTGTGCGCCTGGCGGTGGAGGACGAAGCCCGCGCGATGGCCTCTGCTTATGGTGATGGCGGGATTCTCCGTATTCATACACCCCGTGAGCGGCCCCCCCGTGGGGTTCGGGCTGTGGCTCGCGCTCTGGTTGTGCATGCCCACGTCTTGGCCGCTCCTCAGGCGGATGGCGTATATGCCGGCGCTCGGCGCGGCATTCATGATCGGAGCATCCTTCTATTTTGTGGGGCATCGCTACTGCGCGGTGCCGCCTGAAGAGTTCGATTCCTATTATGCGTTGTGCGTGGCGGCTCACAATGTCGCGAATATGTCCCTCCGCGCGCCGTTTGACCTCTTTGTCCGCCTCCTGCCGTTGGAGTGCTACTTCTCGCTCGTGCTCGCCGTCGGCTCATGGCTGCTCCTCTATCGCCTGAGGCGTCGGGTGCCAGAGGGTTGTCTTACGGTTTTGACCTGGATCGGCGGGGTAATCATCTTTGTAGCGCTGTCGGAACTCTATATGTACGTACTTTATTCGCGCCACATCATTCCGCATGTGACCTGGTTCTGGCGGTCGTTGCGCTTTGTCTTCCCATGGCTGTACCTCTTCACGCTCTGGCCGCTCGCGGAGCTCTCATCGGTGTTCGCGGGGGGGGGATTCAGGAATCATCTACGGCGTGGCCTCATCTGCGCGATAGGAGCCCTCTTTGTCACGGCCTGGCTCTTCTCTTTTCCCCCCGAGATCAACACCCGGTGGTCGCCCAGCAGGTACAGCGAGGAACTGTACCGCGTACAATGGCACGGGCGATGTCCCGAGCGTGTCCTCTGGGATACAGTGCGGGATACCTTCGAGAATCGGGTGCCGCTGGGGAGCACGGTAATGGTCACCGACCCCACGATGGCGTGGATTTGCAGGTTTCACCTCCTGAAACCGGTCATATACTCCGCCACTGACGGCGGGTTCCTCGTACCGGTGAACAGGGACGCGGCGCGTGCCTGGTATGGGAAACGGGAAGAATTCCAGTCGATTACTCGGATCGCGAAACCGCGGGAAAAGCTCCGAAGACTGGTGGCGATGGCGCGGCGCTACGGCGCCGCAGTAATCCTCACCGATACCCACTTTATCGTATGCCCGGGCACACCGCATACCCTCTTCCCGAATTCGCTGGATGAGGCATTCTTGGAGAGCCTAGGCATCAGACAGATGGGCGCATGGGGCGGTCTCCGGCTCTACGGGGTCGACCGCACCGGCAGGGGAAGAGGGTGAGGAGCGGCGGCACCCTCTTCTCGGGATGAAAGTCTATCTTGCTCAGAGGACACCCGCGAGATATACTAATCACACCAATGCGCCGGTTTTGTAGCTCAAATGCCGCGAGATATCTATAACCCAGCCCTGCGACGGAATACAATGAATATAGTGCTCATAAATCCACCCATCCTTGTAGATGAGGTAATGCGCGATTTTAAGAAATTTGAGCGCATGCGGGGAATTTACCCCCCGCTGGGGCCCTTGTATATTGCTGCGATAGTAGAGCAGATGGGGCACGAGGTGATTGTGATAGATTGCGATGCCGAGGAAAAACACATGCAGCGTATAAGGAATGTGTGTGAATCGCTGCATCCGGATGTGGTTGGCTTTTATGCATTCACATGGAACTACCGCGGCGCGGCACAGCTGGCAGCCTTTGTCAGATCCATCTGTCCGAAGGTGAAGACGATTATCGGCGGCCCCAACGCCACGTCATTCCCTGAAGAATCGCTCCGGTCAGGCGAATTTGACATTGCTGTCATGGGGGAGGGAGAGGAGACTGTAAAGGAACTCCTCGATGCCCTGAAGGACGGAAGGTCCCTTCACGGTGTCGCGGGTATTGCTTTCAAAGAGGGGGAGAGAGTCGTCAAAACCACGCCCCGTGAGTTTATCATTGACCTGGACTCCATACCGTTCCCCGGTCGACATTTCGTTCCCATGGGCCGCTATTTTGATGTATTTACCCGGGCGCGGAGATTCGCCACGATGATCGCCACGCGGGGCTGCCCGTTCCAGTGCACATTCTGCAACCGGAATGCCAGGCTCGGCCGCGTGCTGCGGGCGCGCTCGCCAGACAATGTTGTCGCCGAGATGAAAAAGCTCCGGAACGACTATGCGGTACGGGAGGTAATGTTTTTTGATGATAATTTTATTCTCGATAAATCTTGGGCTTATGATTTCTGTAGAGCCATCGAGGATGCAGGCCTCGATATGCTGTGGGAAATACGGACGCGTGTGGATACCGTTGATGAAGAGATTTTAAAGGCTCTCAAAAGCGCAGGATGTTACAGGATCAGGTTCGGCTTCGAGGCGGGGGACAACCAGATACTGAAGAATATGAAAAAGGGTATCACTGTGGAACAGTCCCTCGAGTGCGCGCGCCTATGTCACAAGATCGGGATCGAGATGTTCGGCTATTTCATCCTCGGCGCCCCCGGCGAGACCGAAGCGACAATGGAGAAGACCGTCAACCTTGCCATTACGATTGAGCCCCGCTTTGCTTTGTTCAGTAAATTTGTCCCGTACCCCTGTACCGAGGCGTTCGATTGGGCTGTCGCGAACGGCTACATCGAAAAGAACTACTGGGTAGATTTTCTCGCAGGACGGGACCTTGATTCTCACCCCGCGTTGGATCAGAAGCAGCTTCCAGCGAAAATTGTTGAGGAATATCTCAACATGGCCAACAGGAGATTTTATTTCAGGCCGGGGTATCTCTTTAGTATGCTCAAGGAGATTAAGAATCCCTCGCGGTTCTGTCAGCATCTCAGGATTGCCCGCAGCCTTCTGTAAAATGGATGCATCGCTTGTATGAATAGGCATGCGTTACACATTTTTTTGATAGTTTGCATTTTGTTTATTCTCCCGCTCATTTACTACGGCTGGGGCTTTCCCTTTACCGAGTTGCTTGAGCCGGCAGAACCGGGCAAGCTGGCCGAACGGATATATTCACAGGAACTTCTCGCCCGGGGGGAGATGCCGCTGTGGAATCCGTATTTGTACTCAGGCCATCCGCACATGGCGTGCCTCCAGCCGGCAACATTCTATCCCCCCAACTTTCTGTACATGATCCTTTCTCTTCAGGTCGCGTCCAACCTCATACTCTTGCTGCACTACTCCGCCGCAGGCATATTCACGTTTTTCTTCTGCATGACAATAGGATTGTCCATGGAGGCCGCGCTTCTCTCCGCGATATCCTTTATGTTTTGTGGCTACCTCACTGCTCATCGGCCGTTTCCTGACATTATGAACCCCTCCATTTGGCTGCCGCTCATGCTTCTTCTGGCGCACAAGATTGTGGAGCGCCCCTGTTTCAAATATGCCTTTCTGGCGAGCCTTGTCCTCTGTATCCAGATTTTTGGCGGCCATACGCAGCCGGTCCTCTACACCATTTTTATCTGTCTGGCGTACGTCTCGTACCTCAGCTTCAAAAGATATAGCGGGCGAAAACGATGGATGCCTCCATTGGTATTTGCAGCGACTATCGGACTGGGGGTTTCTCTTGCCGCGGTGCAACTGCTTCCTCTACAGGAAGTCTCGTCGCTTTCCATCAAGCGGGGGGTGGACTACCAAGAGTTTATTAAATATTCATTTCACCCACTGCTGCTTCCTACCTTGATATATCCCTTCCTGTTTGGTGCGGATTTCCCCTCTCTGTACGAGGGCTGGTACCAGGGGCCGTGGAACCTTGTGGAGATGTCGGGGTACACCGGCATTCTTCCGCTTTGCTTCGCGCTATGCGCCGTTATTATTCTCGTGCGCAAAGAGGCCCAAGTGAGATTCTGGGGGATCGTCGCGGCGATAGCGTTGTTCTTGGTCCTCGGCAAGCATAATCCATTGTACCGGATCACATGGTATTTCCCTTTTTATAATATATTCCGGGCTCCCGCGAGAAACTGGTATGAATTCGATTTTGCGATTGCAATCCTTGCCGGATTCGGCCTCTGGCAGGTAATGAAGAGGGAGAGATCGCAGCGAAGAATAGTGATGTTGGTTGCGGGTATGCTTTTGGGAATCGTGGTGATCTCGATATGCCTGTTGGCATACTGGGAACGGCATGGCGCAGCGCTGCTCGATGCTATTTCAGGTCAGGTTCCGCTGAACGCCGATAAAATGCTGAAAATAATCACGATGAAAAGTAACGCCGTATTTATTCCAATAATCCTCATGCTGACGTCCCTGTGTGTAATGCTCCTTATTGTGTTCCGGGTAAAGAGAAACGTTGTGTTCACGGCTCTATTCGCAATTCTCTTCATAGACCTCCTGTCGTGTGGGAGCTTCTACTGGCGATATGGAAAGAGCGGATCCGCCACGTTTGCAGAGTCGCGCAAGCACTTTGCACCGCTGCTGGACTACATCAGGAATAGAGAGACCGATGCAAACGGATTCCGGATATGCAGCATGATGAGGTCCGAGGATGACATGACTGATTGCTACCCGGTTATTGATAGATTTGGCCCCTATCGAAGCATCAACGGCTATGGCATGATGCTCTCGAGGGATTATGCGCGGTTGTTGCGAACCGATATTGTGGGCACCACACCGGAAGCCCTGTTTTTCAACAACCGTATCCTCTCCATGCTCGGCGTGAAATACATCATCGCCAGGCGAGAGGAAAAGAAATTTCTCGAATCCATCAGGGCGGAAAACGGGAGAGGCCTTTACCGTGAAGTAGCGCCCGCCGGCACTATAGCCCTCTTTGAAAATGCCTCCCCCTTTCCCCGCGCCTGGTGTGTCGGGAGAACGCGCCCCGTGGGAAATTTGGACGAGGCGGTGCGTATTCTATGGTCGCCCGATGTAAAAATCGACCTTTCGCGTGAGGTCCTCATTGAAGGGGCGAAGCCATGCGATAGTACCTCTGAGGGGGAGGCACGAGTGGTTTCCTATGAACCACAGAGGATAGAGATACGATGTAAATCTTCCGGCAAATGCCTCCTGGTCCTATCCGAGCGATTTTTTCCTGGATGGCAGGCATATGTTGATGGGAGCGTTGTGCCGATATACAGGGCCAACGCGATTCTGCGGGGGGTCTGCGTTCCGCCGGGTGAACACACCATAAAATTCATCTATAAACCGCGCTCATTTGCGGTGGGTGCCGCGATCAGCGGGGGTACGCTTATGGGTTTGCTTGTTGCAGCCGTTGTGCTTGGCTTGAAAAGGGGCAATAATTCACGGATCGTCTGAATGAATAGGAAGATCAGTATCTTCTCCCCTGTGACCAGCGTGGTGCATTCCCATTTTTTGCTATTTCAACGGCGATATCCCGCAGATAAGTGAATCGGTATCCTCTGGATTTGAGAAACCTCACAAGCTTCTCGAAGGCTTTGGTCTTGTCACGCACTAGTCTTCCCCTGAGGTATCCGATCTTTTCCTTGAGCGGGAGCATATGATACGACGGCACATTGCTAAAATCGTAGAGGTGCATGCAGATGTTTAAGAATCGAGGGCAGCCCAGGACCGCCATAAGCGTTTTGTAACATACCGAACCGAGAAGATTGACGTGGCTGGCGGTGACGGGCAGGCGCACGAATGGCATTACCGAAAGGGGGATCTCCAGCAGGCCCGTCTCCCCGTAGATGAACGGATGAGTCGGAAAATGCAAATTGTTGTACCTGCCGGGAAGATAGGAAGGGAATATCGAGGAGCTGTAAATCAACCCCTGTGTTGCGAGGAAGCCGATTTCCGCGGGGGATACTATACCCTGGGGGGCCCGATACCCCCGGGGAGACTCGCCGAAGTAACGCTTGTATGCGTCTATACCCTTCCGGATGTCCTCGATTTTACGCTCGGGTGGTTCGCGCAGCGGATGGCTGTAACTGTGCGTCTCAAAGCGGGAGCCGAGCGACTGCAGCCTTTTAATGATGGGGAAGTTTCCATCGAGAATCGATCCGGTAACGAAAGTGGTGAGTTTTATTCCGTATGCCGAGACCATCTGTTCAAATGCCTCCGTGCATTGGAGGCTTTCATAGTAATCACACCCCGTCATGCCGGCGTAGTCCGCTTCGAGATCAAGGCTGAAACACGCGATTCTGTCCATGTGCGTATCGCTCAACAGGTTGGATGAGCACCAATGAGACTCCCCATTCAACTTTCGTTACACATCGTATGGTGCTCGATTGGCGTGTACTCCCGGCGCACAGGAAGCACGCGATGCCGGGATTGATCTCACTTGAGCGCAGCTTACTCTACCACAATACAGTCTGAAAAATAAGCACCTTCCTTGCCCCGAAATGGCGGATAACAGATCGAAACGTTCACCTGATGGGTGGAATGTAATCAGAAGTATTTCTCCCTGTAGGGGCTAGATTTATCAAGCCCGTAACGCGGGTCTGATGAATCCGACCCCTACATTATCCGCCATTTCGAGCTTGCATGGATCGTTGATGTTTTTACGTGCAGTGCGTCGCTCGACCGGCGATGGGATCTATTAATCCGTTGAGGGGCGGTATTTATTTTGGTAGTATCCTCTATGCGTGGACTCGCGTGGCTGAGGTGTTTCATAATCTCTCCCCGCGCAAACCTCAATTGCGGTGAGACTGCCTCATCGTATTTATCGCCATGAAGATCCTCTTTGTCTATCCCGAGATCGGCACGCGGAGCTATCTTGAGCCGCACCTCGGTCTCTGCACGATCGCGGCGGTGCTCAGGGCGCGAGGGCATCAGTCGCTCCTCTTCCGACCGATGCGTTTTTCTCCAAGGAAATTCCTCCGGGAAGTGGACTTTCACAGGCCGGACATGGTTGCCTTTTCCTGCACCACGCATCAGTACCCCTATGTGCAGAGATACCTCGATCTGTTGAAAGGAAATCGGCATATCCCAACAATCATAGGTGGTGTCCATGCGACGATGGCAAGCGAAGAGGTTATTGCGGAGCCGAATGTTGATATGCTATCGAGGGGCGAGGGAGAAATGCCCATGCTGCGAGTGGCGGAAGCCATGGCGGCAGATGAAGATACATCCAGAATCAAGAGCATATGGGCCAAAACGAGAGAGGGAGAAATAATCCGGAATGAGATCGGCCCGCTCGTGGAGAACCTCGACGAACTGCCGTTCCCTGACAGGAAATTTTTCGGCATTGAGGCCATTCTAAGAAAAAATGGTTACAAAATGGCGGTGCTCGCGGGGCGCGGATGTCCGTACTCATGCAGTTATTGCAGCAATAGGGCGTATGGGGAGCTTTACGGAAAAAACAGCCATTATGTAAGAAAACGCTCGGTTGGCAACGTTATTGAAGAATTGAGAATGCTGAAGGGGCAATATCATATCAAGATAGTAGCCTTCCAGGATGAGGTATTCGTTCTGGATCGCCAATGGCTGAGAGAATTCTCTGAGCGATACCGCAGGGAGATTGCGCTCGGCTTTCAATGCCTGGCACGCCCGGAACAGATTGACAACGAAACAGTGTCACTCCTGAAGGATGCCGGTTGTCTCAGTGTGAGCCTGGGGGTGGAGACGGGGAATGAGGATATGCGACAGCGCATCTTAAACAGGATGACCTCCAATGAGCAGATACTCAATGCGTTCAGATTATTGAAAGAATCCGGGATTGACAGGCTTTCTTTTAATATGATAGGGATCCCGGGCGAGACGGCTGCAACAATAGAAGAGAGCATCGCCTTCGCCAGGAGACTTGATCCGGATTGGATTGGTTTAACGCTGTATCATCCATATCCCGGGACTCCTCTGGCAGAGCATTGCTATGAAAAGGGATATGTTATAAAAGAGGAATTCAACCCCAGCTATGGGGCCGATGAGAGCATGTTGGCACTCCCCTCAATCTCGGCAAAAGAGCTCACGCAGGGGTACCGCAAATTTGAGAATTATGCCTTTGCGTTGTATGTTAAAAACAAGTATCCGTTGCTCTACCCATTATATGTCGCCATCAGGCCGATCCTGAAAAGCCCGCTCCGGAGGCGGCTCATCGAGCTTTCGTACAGACTTATCCACGAGCGGGGATTATTTCGCAAGAGCTACTGACAGTCTGTAGAGAGAAGACGGGGACGCTAGTCTATAAGGTATGGCACGGGTAATCTGAATAAGCATGAATAAGAACAATCATCTTCCTGCGGTGACGGTAGTAGTATCAGTATATAACAAAGCAAGGACTGTAGCAAAGTGCATATCGTCCATCCTTGAGATTGACTATCCACTGAAAGAAACACTTATTATAGAAGGATACTCTAGTGACGGCTCGTATGAGATCCTGAAGCAATTTGAAGATAAGGCGCGCATTGTAAGAATCAAGGGGAATTACGCGACCGCACTGAACAGGGCACTGGAGCTGGTCTCTACGCCCCTTGTTGCGCTCACCGATGCTGATTGCACCGTGGATAAGGGCTGGCTCCGGGAACTCGCCGAGGGATTTGCCGAGGAGGAGGGCGTTGTTGCGGTGGCAGGTTATGTGGGGACGGGGCAGGGGATTACTCTCCTTGCCACGCTTATCGGGATCGAGTTTGAGGAGCGATACAGGCGCTTTCCCAGATACCTGCTGAGATCTCCCACCATGAACCTGTGTGTTCGGACGGAAGCAGCGCGCCAGATCGGATTTGACCAACATTTGCCGGTGGCCATTGAAACTGATTTCGGATACCGGCTTACCAAACTTGGCAAAATACTCTACCAACCCTCTGCCGTCGTGCTGCACTATCCTCGTACGACATGGAATGGCTTCTTTATGCAACAGGTGGCTTTCGCGAGGGGTGCGTTTATGGTATACCGCATGCACAAAGACAAACTGAAGGGCGACCATATCTCGACATTCTCCATGATCTGGCAGGTTCCCCTTTTCTGTCTGGCATGCTTATTCCTTTTTATGGGACTCCTTGATTGCACGTGTGGCGCCATCTCCTTAGTTCTCTTTGCGGCGCTCTTCCTGATTTATGCGCGCGATATGGCGAGACTTCCTATCAGGAAAAAGCATTATCCGATGATGGCGGCGATCCTGTGCATGCGGACTGTTGGCTGGGCGGCGGGGGCGATCAGTGGGTTAGCGACACCTATGGCGCAATGGATGCGGAAAACATGATGCGCACTGGAAAGTATGCATTTCTCACCCTCGACTTTGAGCCCGATCACTGTGATCTGGTGAAGGGCAATCATTACGATGCATTTCGGGGGATTCCTAAGTTTCTTGGCATGATACGGAGCCGAGGTATAACCGTTACCGTGTTTGCCACGGGTATAGTCCTGGAGGAAAGGGAGGCGGATATCCGTACCCTGGTAGAGGCTGGTGCTGAGGTGGAATTGCACTCGTACAGCCACAAGAGAGGAACAAACGGAATTACTGAAATCACAAAAGGGATTGAGGCGTATCGTCGAATATTCGGTCGTTCTCCCAAGGGGTACAGGGCTGCGCGAGGAATGATCTCAGATGAGGAAATAGCGTGCCTCGCCGCGCAGGGCTTCCATTTCGACTCGAGCCTCTTCCCCTCGTTTTTCCCGGGTAGGTTCTGCAATATCGCAAAGCCGACGGCCCCTTTTTTCTATCCCGGGACATCACTCTTGGAAATCCCTTTTTCAGTTATTTCTCGAATCAGATTCCCGGTATCACTGAGTTATATCCAGCTCGCCGGCTTCCCCACATTCCGCGCGCTCAAATGCATCTTCGGGCTGCCTGATATCCTTATCATAGATTTACATCTGCATGATTTATTCCCACCGGATATCTTCCGTTCATTGCCCGTAAAATGGAAACTGGTATACTCTAGGTGTTTCATGCGGCATCGCGAGAGAGGGTTGAATGATCTGGAAGATCTGATCCGGATGCTGGAGGGTGAGGGGTACACATTCGGGATCCTCGGGGACCTGTATCGCGATTACGTGAAGGCAGCGGGCATATGAGAATTGTGCTGGTCACACAAGAAGAGCCGTTTTATCTTCCGTTATTCACACGGCTGTTTCTCGAAAAGCTGAAAGGGAATATAGTGTTGGTGGTCGGACTCAGCGCGGTCCCCCCTCAGGAAAATCGCTTTCTTATGGCGAGAAGATTCCTTATCCTGTGGGGCGCACGACTCTTTGCATACAAGCTCTTGAGGTACTCGTATTACAGAATCCTTGACTCCCTGCCAATCCAACTCGGCACCGCAATTTATTCAAGCCGGCGACATTGCATACGTATGCATATACCATACATTGCGCCTCAGTCTTTGAAAGGTGCTTATGCCATGGAGCGTATTAGGGCATGCGTCCCGAATCTGCTAGTTTCCGTAGCGGCAAACCAAATATTCAGCAAGGAGTTATTATCGCTGCCCACGCTGGGATGCATCAATCTGCATGCCAGCCTGCTCCCCCGCTACAGGGGCATCAATCCGACTTTCTGGGTGCTTGCGAAAGGGGAAGAAATAACCGGTGTGACCGTGCACTTTATGAATGAGAAGTTTGACGATGGTGATATCATACTGCAGAGAGAGATCAGCATAAGCAAGGACGATACGTTGCATAGTCTCTATTCCAAAGAGATTATCCTCGGACTGGATCTCCTGTGTGAGGCAATTAGCTTATTGGAAAAGGGAAGCGTGCCTCGAAAGCCAAATGATTCACGGTATGCGACGTATTATTCTTACCCCACTCGATCGTCCGTAAAAGAGTTCAGAGAGAGGGGGAGACGGTTTTACTGAGCGGAGCGCAGAAGAGCATCGAGGAATGCCGCATAGGGGAATAGTTATCTGACCGTATGGATCACAACCATGAATAGCATCACTGCAGACAAGATTCTTATCATAATCCCCGCGTATAACGAGGAGAGAACCATAGGCGCGGTTATCCGCAGCATCCTTTCCTTGACTGAATTCCGCAATGTCCTTGTTATCAACGATGGCTCATTTGATCGGACCTCGCGTACGGCTTGTACGGTGGGCGCACGCGTGTTGGAACTCCCGTATAATCTGGGGATCGGCGCGGCTGTCCAAACCGGATACCTATTTGCCGAAAAGGAACGCTACGAGTATGTGATCCGCGTTGATGCAGACGGCCAGCACGAAGTGTCGCAGATGTGTACATTGCTTGCCCCATTGCTGGCCGGCGAGGCTGATATGGTTATCGGATCCCGGTATCTCTCATATGGGGAGTATCGTTCTCCATTAGCCAGAAGAATCGGCATAAAAATATTGGCGGGTTTTGTTTCCTGGATTATAGAGTCGAGGATCACGGACGCTACATCTGGTTTTATAGCCCTGAATCGCAACGCTGTGGCAATTCTGGCCGAGTCATCCCCTGATGAATATCCCGAGGTCGAATCCATCGTGCTGCTGCACGAAAAAGGATTGCGCGTCAAGGAGGTCGGAGTGAAGATGGGCCATCGCCAGGAGGGGAGATCGTCCATCACCGCCCTTGGATCTATCTACTACATGGTGAGGGTAATCCTGGGCCTCACCATTGAGCTTTTGAGAAGAGACTCGTCCTGATCTTCAGCTCGGTGCGCATGGCAAGAAAGCAATGAATATATTGCTATTGAATCCTCCGTTCATCGGTAAATTCTCAAGGGCATCGCGCAGTCCTGCCGTCACAAAGAGCGGCACGATATATTATCCGTTCTGGCTCGCCTACGCCGCAGGCCTTCTCGAGCAAAGAGGATTCAACATCCGCTTGGTGGATGCCCCCGCTGATGGGTTGACCCGAGAGCAGATTTTAGTAAAGCTGACGGGCTTTACACCAGACCTCATCGTCGTGGATACCAGCACCCCGAGCATTTATGAGGATGTGAAATGCGCAGCATTTCTTAAACGACAGTATCCGCACAATGTAATCACCCTCGTTGGTACCCATCCATCGGCACTTCCGGAAGAAACGCTGTGCCTGGACGGCGCCATTGATGTTGTGGCGCGAGGGGAATATGATGAAACCCTTGTCGAACTTGCGAAGGCAGTTGACGCGGGAGGAGATTTCTCCGCGATTAAAGGGATCAGCTACCGCGCGGGCAATCTGGTGCGGCACAATGCCGCCAGGGCGTTGATAGAAGATGTGGACAGACTTCCCTTTGTGACATCGGTGTACAAGAAACATCTCACCATACGCAACTATTATTTTGCCGCAGCCCGTTATCCGATGGTGATGATCATTACCGGCCGCGGGTGCCCCTACCGGTGCTTCTTCTGCGTGTACCCGCAAACCTTTCACGGCCATCGTTACCGGCCGCGAAGTCCGGAAAACGTTGTTGCGGAGTTTGAGTACGTGAAGGAGAACCTCCCGCAGGTGCGGGAAATCGGAATCGAGGATGACACCTTCACCGCCATTGCCGAGCGGAGTGAGCGGATATGCGATCTCCTGATCGAGCGGCAGATTGGTCTGCCCTGGTATTGCAATGGGCGAGCCGACATCAGCTACCCGCTGCTCAGGAAGATGAGGAGGGCGGGGTGCAGGCTCATCACGGTGGGGTTTGAGAGCGCCGATCAGGGAGTCCTCAATGCGATACACAAGGGATTGACAGTAGAGCGGATGCTCCAGTTTGCCATGGACGCGCGCCGGGCGGGGATACTCATACACGGCTGCATCATGATCGGCAATCCCGGAGAAAATGCCGATACCGTCCGGAGAAGCTTCGATTTTGCACTGCGCACACGGTGTGACAGCATGCAGTTTTACCCCCTATTCGTTTATCCGGGCACTGAGGCGTATGACTGGGCACGTCGATCCGGCTACTTGAAAAGCACCAACTTCCGCAACTGGCTGGATGTGAAGGGGGATTATGCGTGCGTGCTGGATCTCCCCGGACTCCCTGCCGGGAAAATTGTCGAAATCTGTAAAAGGTTCTATATTCACTACCATTTGCGCCCATCGTATATCCTCTACAAAATCTGGCAGTTTGTGACGCGGCCCTCGGAGGGGCTCAGAACACTGCGTTCAGGGCTCCTGTATCTGCGCTTTCTATGGCGGGACAAAATCGGGAGCGCCTGATGCTCGCAACCAGCTCGTGCGCATCCGGTGAGAGGGGGTATCTTCCGCTGCCGTTGCCGGATACGGTGGCTTATCCTCTCCGGGATATATTCCACAGCGAGGTAACGCCGTCAGCAATTGACCTCCAATTACGGGGCGAGAGGAGTTGACTCAGGTACTTGAGAAAGAAGCGGGGTCTGAAGTAAAATGACATGAATGCCTTGCGATGCAGGGAGAGGAGTTCTTCGCGGCTCATTCCTGGAGGGACATAGGTTGCTGATTCATAGCACTTATACTCATCGAAGCAGGTTGCCGCTCTCCCCTCTCTGGCTGCAATCTCGCTGAACTTCGTTCCCGGGAACGGTTGGGCGATGGTGAATTGCGCCGTGTCCGGATTGAGTTTTTTCGCGAATGCGATCGTCTCCGCTACGGTTGACGCTGTTTCTCCTATGTTCCCTATCATGAAATAGCCATGAATCTTGAGTCCAGCCCGTCTGGCAATGCGTGTGGCCGTGAGCGACTGCTCCAGGGTTATCCCCTTGTTTATGTTGTCGAGTATCATCTGACTTCCGGACTCATAGCCGAAGTGAATCGCCCTGCATCCGGCCCGCTTCATCGAGATTATTGTTTCTTCATCCACCGTGTCAACCCGAGCCTGCGCCATCCAGAGCGGATCGATCCTCCTGAGGAGGATCTCTTCACAAATTCCGAGCACATGGCTCTTCCGTACAGTGAGTGTGTCGTCAGCGAAGCCGAATATCCCTATGTTGAGCCGCTCCATGCAATCATTGATCTCATCAACCACGCGAATCGGTGACCGATAACGAATCGTTGAACCGAACACAGCCGAGCTCCCGCAGAAGATGCAGTGGAAAGGGCACCCCCGGGATGAAATGATATTCGTATAGTATGGACGAACCCGTCGGCGTAAAGAGGATGCATGTTTATAGAGAGTTATCTTCAATAGATCTCTTGCGGGGAATGGGAGCGCATCAAGGTCCTTGATAAAACCCCTGCGCGGAGTTTGTTCGATGTTCCCATTCAATCTGAGGGAGATACCTGCGCACGTGTTCAGGGGCTTTCGGGCTGAAAGGAGGGAGGCTAATTCCTGGACTGTTTCCTCTCCTTCGCCCACCACCGCGATGTCAGCCCCCGTCGCCTTTAGTGTATCCGCAGGGAGGGCGGTGACGTGCGGGCCCCCAATGACGACAGGAACCGACGGCATTAATTTTTTAATAGATGTTATTGCATCCGCAGACGAGCCGAGCATGGGAGTGGTAAAGCTGATGCCGACCATGTCCGGTTTGCGAGTCCACACTGCGCGGGCGATGGCGGTATGGTCATGAACGTTCTCTGCTTCGGCGTCAATAACCGTGACCGCATGATTGTTGTCCCGCAGCGCGGCGGCGATATAGAGCAACCCGAGCGGAGGATCGAGATAGCGGACACCGCGGATTTTTCTGTAGATATGCCGGTATAAAGGGTGGATGAGAACGATATTCATTGGATGGGGGATCCGAGTCTCACGATGCCCCATTGTAGACGATGGAGCGGGGGCGGACAAGAAGAAACTGCTCCTGCCTGGAGATCGCGCCTGGGGATCGCGATTTGAACACGTTTCACCATTTTGATATACTCGTCGCATGTATCTGTCTCAAATTGCGCGCGTGGGCACAGGCTTATTCAGAGCACGCATGTTCGGTGCGCATATCCCCCTTGCCGTATGGATTGACGTTACCAATCGCTGCCCCGCCGGTTGCGCCTACTGCGAGGTCTTCAAATCGGGGAAGGGGGACATACCCCTGCCCGGCCTCCTGCGGCTCATGGACGAGCTCCGGGAGCTCGGCTGCGTGCGCCTCCATCTCACCGGGGGCGATCCCCTCATCAGGGACGATATCGGCGAGATCATCGACCACGCCCGAAGGCACAACTTTCTGCTCACCCTCTCGACCAGGGAGCATTTCGTGCCGAAGAGGATCGCGGACCTGGAAAAGATCGATATGCTCTTCTTGAGCTTCGAGGGAGAGGAGAGCGTGCACGACGAACTGAAGGGGAAGGGGAGCTTCCGGGCGCTCATGGATGCGTTCGCCCTGCTCCGTCAGCGAAAGGTGAAGTTCCTGACGACAACTACCCTGACGAAGCGGAACGTTCAATCTGTCCCGTTCATCCTCGAGACCGCCCGGCGCTACGGCTTCGTCGCCAATTTTCAGTGCCTGCACTATCCTCTCACCGCCGCCTCGTCCTCCGGTTTTCGCACCACCCATCCCCTGGCGGACCTCCTCCTCACGGAGGAGGAGCACCGGGCGATCGGGAGAAAGCTCCTGGGGCTCCGAAGGGTGGGATTTCCCATCGCCACCTCGGCGCCGTGCCTCCGCTACATCTTTTTGGAGTGGAAGAACCATCAGGAGGTGTTTCTTCCGCACCGGCTTCGTCCGGGACTCCGCTGCTGGGCGGGGAGACTCTTCTGCCAGATCGACGTAGAGGGGTTCGTCTACCCGTGCGGCTCGACGTTCGAGCGGGGACGGCGGGACGAGTATCTCAACGCCCTCGACGTCGGCTTCGGGAAGGCGTTCGCGCATCTTGCCTCGAGCCCCTGCCAGGCCTGCCTGCAGGCCTGTCATGTCGAGCTGAATCTGCTGTTTTCCCTCGACATCGGAACGCTATGGCACTGGTTTCGCACTCTTGTCGCCCCCCGGGGGCGCGCCGAAACGGGGGACTCATGACCGCGCGCAACGGCATCCGGGTGGCCCTGGTGAATCTCCCGCAGGTTGTCCCCGAGCTCATGCACATCTCCCGGGTGCGGAAGGCATACTCCGAGACCGCCCAGATCCTTCCCAACCTCAGCCTCGCCTACCTGGCGGCGCAGCTCGAGCGCGAGGGCTTCGAGGTGCGGTATGTCGAGGCGTTCGCGTTGAAGCTCTCGGTTGACCGGATCGTCGAGGCGCTGCGGGACTTCGCCCCGCACGCGGTCTGCTATAACCTGATCACCGAGACCTTCCTGAATTCTCTCGCTTACATCAGGACGATCAGGGAGCGCATCCCGGCGCCCGCGATCGTGGGGGGGATGCACCTCTCCCTCTACCCGCACGAGACGCTTTCCCATCGGTGCATCGACTACGGGATCGTCGGCGAGGGCTGGAAGAGCCTGCCCCGTCTTTTGCATTCGCTCGCGGAGGGGGAAACCGATCTCTCGGGAGTGCAGGGGCTCCTGTACAGGACGGGCGATGAGCTCGTGCAAAACGCGCCCAGCGAGGGGTGCACCCCCCTGGAGAGCGTTCCGTTCCCGGCGCGGCACCTCCTCCCCAATGACGCCTATAACTGCGTGATGTCCAAGCGCTTTCCCATCACGGTGATGATCTCGAGCTACGGCTGCCCGTTCAAGTGCTCCTATTGCGACGTGGGGACCCTCTCCTTCCAGATGCGCAGCGCGGAGAGCGTGATTGCCGAAATGACCGAGTGCAGGGAGAGGCACGGCATCCGGGAGATCTGGTTCCAGGACGAGACGTTCACTCTCAACGCGAACCGCCTGTACGCCATCTGCGAGGCGCTTATGCGCTCGAAGCTGGACGTGATCTGGTCCATCAGAACCCGGGCAGATCTGGTCACCCTCGACATGCTCAAGGCCATGAAGCGCGCGGGCTGTTTCAAAATCCATTTAGGCGTCGAATCGGCCGACCCGGCGGTCCTCGCCGAGCTCGGCCGCACCATCCCCCTCGAGAGGATACGGGACGCCTTTTTCTGGGCTCGTGAGGCCGGCATCGCCCCGCTTGCCTTCTTCATGATCGGCAACCCCCTGGAGGACCGCGCGGCGCTCGAGCGGTCGATCAGTTTCGCCGGGAGCCTGCCGTGTGATTTCATCCAGGTCAACAAGCTGACCCCCTGCCCCCCGTCCAAATTCTATACCCGCGTCGTTCGGGAAACCGGGCGCGATTACTGGGCGGAATATACGCGGGGCAACAGCGCCGCCATCGCGGAAATGGGAAACTATTTCTCCCTGTTTCCCCCCGAAGAACTCGATGCGTGGCAGAAAAAATTCTTCCGAACGTTCTACTTTCGCCCCTCCTATATTGTACGGAGGATCGTCGAGGTGCGGTCATGGAAGGAGTTTAAGAGTCTCGCCAAGGCGGCGCTCTCGATCACCTGACAGCCCATGCGCAAGAAATATCTGCGAGTACTGCTGAACCGCCTGCGATCCGCCGGCCCCGGTGCGCTGCTGCGCCAGGGGTGGAACGCCATGGCCGTCGCCCGGGCCGCGGCGGCGGGCGGAGCGCCGCCGGCCCCCGTCTCGGCGACCCTTGTCCTCACCTATCGCTGCAACCAGCGGTGCGTCATGTGCAACTTCCCCGGCCGGGCCCGCAGGGACACCCCGGAGATGTCGACCGTCCGGGCGCGCCAGATCATCGGGGAGCTCGCGCTGATGGGGACTTCTGGGATCTCCTTCTACGGCGGAGAACCGCTGTTGAGAAAGGATATTGTGGAGCTCACCGCCCATGCCCACTCCCTGGGGCTCATGACGCATATCTCCACCAACGGGATGCTCCTGAGCCTTGAAACCGCCCAGGCCCTCGTGCGCGCCGGGGCTGACCTGATTTCGATCTCCCTCGACGGAGGCGTCGCCGAAACCCATGACCGCCAGCGCGGAGTGCCCGGCGCATTCCAGGCGGTGCAGTGCGCCGTCGAAAGCGTTCGCGCCGCACGCGCCGCCGTCGGGAGGCGCTGTCACTGCGCGCTCGCCGCGACGCTCACCGCGGGGAATGCGGATGAGACCGGGCGGATCATCGCCGCCGCACGGGCCCTCCGGGCCGATACGCTCTCTGTTTTCGAGGCACAGGAATTGTCGGGCCTTGCGCCGTGGGGTTCCGGGGCGGAGACGGAAACGCTGCGCCGCGCCCACACGCTGCTGCGGGAGGAGAAGAAGAGAGATCCCAACTTCATCGACAACTCGGAGGAGTATATCCGCACCTGTCTGGCCCTTCTCGACGGAAAGCCGCCGCCCGCGCGGTGCTGCGCGCCCTACTCCGACATCTTTATCGACACGTACGAAGACGTGTATGCGTGCAATTATTTCTTCGGCATGGCGCGAATGATCGGGAACCTTCGCGGCGGCAGCGTGGCGGCGTTCTGGCGCTCCAACGACTACCGGAAGGCGCGGGAGGATCTGCGGAACTGCGCGCTCTGTAACTATATGTGCCATCGGGAGCTAAGCCTGATACTCAATCGCATGAACATCTTCCGCATCCCTCGCGGCTTTTCGCGAACCGCCGTGTGATTCGCCCGCGCACCGGCATGCGGCGGCGGGTGAAGGGTATCAGGCTCCCCATGATGGGGATCAGGGCTTGGGACGTCGATTCTGAACAATGGTTACATTCTCTCCAACTCTAGGAGGACCTTCATGAGTGCACATGCGAGATTCGCAATTGTGCTGACCGTTGTATTCCTCGTCATTGCGGCCATGCTCCTCCTTCGCCACGAAATGTATACAGATGAACTCAACCCGTGGCTGTACAACACGCGTAGCCCCTCGCTCCCCGCGATGTTCCGTATCTCATCGGTCGAAGACCAGCCCCGCCTCTGGTACCTCATGCTCTATCCGCTAAGCCGTGTGACCGATTCGCCGTTCGCCATGCAGTGGCTGCATTGGCTCATTGCAGGAGCGGTCGTCTATATCTTCGCCCGATATGCCCCGTTCACCAAAGGGCAGAAGGTCTTGTTTGTATTCGGTCGTATGATGCTATTTGAATTCGGAACGCTTGTACGGTGCTACTTGATCGGCATTCTACTGCTGTTCATCTTCTGCAGCCTTTTTCATGCCCGCCGTTCCAGATTTGTCTGCCTATGCGTGATCCTTGCCCTCCTGGCCAACGCCAATATCGGCGGCCTTACCATCGCCGCCGCCGCGGGATTGGCACTCGCACTCGAGCAGATCGGACCCCGCAGGGATCCCCCTCTTCGCGCCCTGACAACGGTTGTCGGATTTTACGCTCTTTTCCTCGGATGTATCATCGCTGAGGTTCAGTGCTTCCCGGGGTTTTACCTAGGCGGAACCATGAATGGCGCTCTCCGTCTTTATCTGCCCAGGGTCCTTGATCTGCGGAATCTTATCAAAGGCGCTGTGACAGTCGCCGACGGTTTTATTCCCCTCACGAATCAGTATAGCCACCTCTTGCCGTTCGATAAATATCCCGACATTGTGAAAATCATCATCGTCTCATTTATAATGCTATGGGGACTGTTGCTTTTCCTGAGGACACGTACCGCCTTCTTTTTTTGGCTGTTCTCGACCATCGGAATAGCCCTCTTTTTCGCATTAATTCCCGCGCCAGGTAACCACCGACAGTACGGATACCATTATTTTGTTTTTATTGCCGCGATCTGGATGATCCGGAGGGAGGATGACCGACCGTCTCGTTTCCTTCTTTTCGGAAAGCTCACCGACCGTGCCCGGTCTTCCGCCGATCGCATGCTGTACGTCCTTCTCATCATTCAGATCCTCTGCAACATTGACCCTGTATATGCTGATTGGCGGCTCCCATTCTCATGCGGTCGAGCAGCAGCCCGGTATATCAGGGAAACGGGCCGGGAGGATTGGCTGCTTGCGGCGTGTAAAATATTGCCCGCTACATCGGTCGCGGCGTATCTCGGCAGGGATATATATGCCCTCCCCTACGATAGAATCTTCGAAGTTCCTATGGCAATGAAAATGGATGAAGAGGAGGGGGATGAAAGTTTAAGGAAAGACGCCCTGACAAGAGTGCCGGGTCTCCGGGATAAATACGGCAGCGATATTCTGTTTATATTCAACTATTGGCCTCTTAAAGAATCCTTGAGGCAGCAGTATGGCTTGATCGAAGTGGCCCGCTTTGAACATGCGCTCGTGACGAATGAAAACTTCTTTCTCTATACATTCGACTCCGCTGCAGACGCGCGTATGCGCTCAAAGCTCCAAATGATCAGGCGCAATGAAGGCGGCAACGTCCAGGGGGTAACGCCGTAACTGTGGATGCGCACGATATTCATGCCGTGGTTGTCCCTTCAGTTGCACCCGGAATTGCTATAGAGGTTTTACCGGCATCGGGCAAGCGCGAAACAGCGCCATGTGAACGACAGACGGGCAGCGCATTACTCCTTGCGGGCAGATAGGTTATGAAAATATGGTAATGCGGGGAAGAGGAACTGCGCTCTGTCGGATAGCTCTTTGTATATGCTATACTTTCCAACGAGGATTCAACTGCAACGGAGGTGCATATGGCAAACAGGCTGAGCATCTTTTTACTATTAACCAGTGTGGGGCTTATTCTGTTCATTGTTGAGCTTGTGCGGAGAAGGCGGCTCAAGGAAAAGTATAGCGTGCTATGGCTCGTGATGGGCATCGTGATTACAGCAATGATTATATGGCCGCGGTTCGGCATTTTCTTGAAAAATATATGCGGGGTCGAGGCCCTCTCGAACATGGTGTTTCTGGCAGCAATGATTTTTATTGTGGTGATGTGCATTCACTTTTCGATGTGCATTTCCATGCTGACGGAGCAGACGAAGACACTTGCCCAGGAGATAGCACTCCTTAAATGTGGCGGTGGGTCGGGGCGATCGGAGAAAGACCGTTGCTGATGGACGCCGGCAGAAACACAACCATACGCCACGCGGCATTGCACGCGGGAACGGTGCTCTTTTTTATCCTTGCCGCGCTCTACATGACGTATCCCCTGATCATCGGGATGACAAACACGGTGGGGCATCCGTGTCTCGGTTTAGAAGGGGCGTACTGGATCGGGGAGGGATCGAAAATATGGACGCATCCTCACGACCTGTGGGCTGCGACATTCTTTTTCCCGCATCGCGACACCCTCATAACCAACCAGTGGACGCTCGGGATTTATCTTATGGCCGGGCCGGTGTATCTCTTCACGCGCAACGCGATCCTTGCGTCTAATTTTTATCTGCTGCTCGGCTATTTTCTGAACGGCCTCTGCATGTTCTTTCTTACAAGGCATCTTCTTAAGAACACTTACGGGGCTCTTGTCGCCGGCTTCGTGTTTGCCTATTGCCCGTTCAGATTTTCCGCGCCGATGCTCACCGGCATCATGTCGAATTACTGGATATGCCTGTCGCTCCTCTTCCTCCACAGGTTCATGGAATCACGGCGCGAAGGCGCCGGAAGGCCGGTGCGTCTCTCCCGGGATGCGTTATTCGCTGCATTCTTCTTCGGACTGCAATGCATCACCGACCCTTTTACAGGAATATTTTATTCGCTGATGCTGGCGCTCTATCTCGTCAGTCACTTTGCTGCGGGAAGATTGCGCCGTACACCCGATATGCTTCTCAATATCATTGCAGCCGTCGCGATAGTAGCGTGTATGATCTCTCCGCTGTTCTATCCCTATATGGAAATGATAGGTGTGCGAGGGAGCGAAGATATGGCGAGGGGACTTGAGGAATCTCAGATCTTGTCATGTGATCTTATCTCCTATCTCGTGACGCCGCCCACCAATTTCGTATATGGCTGGATACCTCATGTCTATAAGGTGTCGCGGGCACAGTACCTCTTTCCCGGATTTGTCGCCGGTTTTCTTTTTATTGTCGGGCTTGTCCGGAAGAAGGGTTCACATCTTTCAGGAAGTGGCGAAAAGTTATTTTTAATCATCCTCGGCATTCTCGGCATCCTTATCTCCTTCGGCCCCTATATTTCGTGCGGGGGGCAGAGGATATGCCCCGGGCCTTATCTGCTCCTCTATCGCTGGTGCCCCTTATTCAGAAGTCTGCGGGCGATAGGGTGGGCTGCGCAATTGTGGCTCATCCCGTTCGCGATTTTCTGCGGTGGGGGGGCAGTCGCGCTACTCGGGTGCATTTCAGCCCGGCGGATAAGGGCATTGACAGGCGTTTCCATCATTTTGTTTATCCTCATCGAGTATTTCAATAAGAATGCATCAGGTGATTACTTCACTGCGCAAAACTATCATGTGGATTTGCAAGTGCCGCAGGTCTATGAGTGGTTGAAACTGCAGCCAGGGGAGTTTGGGGTGCTGGAACTACCGATGCCAGACAATGACGGCGAGTTTGAAGTATCAGGGAATGAAACCTACTATATGTTCTGGTCTCTTTACCATGGGAAGAGGATCGTCAACGGAGACAGCAGTTTCAGACCGCCCGAGTACTGGCCCTTGATTGACATAATGGCGCATTTCCCCTCAAAAGAATCAATTGCCATCCTGCGGGCGCTGGGTGTGAAATATGTAATTATTCACCCCGACCGCTATGATTATGACGAGTTTGAACATAGAAAGATAGGGGATGGGATAGGGAAGACAGTGGTTGAACGTACCCAGCAGTTGCCGGACGCGCTGAGGTTCGTGGGAGGATTTGGGCATAGCGTTGTCTTTGAACTGCTGGCGAGAGGAACCCCGCCACCGCCCCGGCGGGAAGGTACATGGAGGGAAATCAAGCCGGCGGGTGACTGGAAGTTGACGAGCACGATCAATCAGGATTTATTGCCGCTCATATTTGATAGGAACATGGCGACTGCATGGACTGCCTTCCACGGGTGCAATCTATACAACAACAATAATACGGTGGAAGTTGACATGGGAAAAGTGCTGGAGCTCTCGCGGATGGTACTGTGCTATCGGGGCTTCCGCGAGTTCCCAAGGGGAGTATGGGCACAAGTTTCAGAGGATGGGAAGTCATGGGATACTATTGATGTTCTTCCCTCCTACAGGGATCTTGTTGTCACACTCATCAATGATCCTCATAAGCGAGAATTGGATATGGTGTTTGCCCCGCGCAGGGTGAGGTACATTAGGTTGATTCAGACATTGCCATCTCTGTGGTGGTCTATCAGCGAGCTCCGTCTCTATACGAAAGGTGATAATGCTCGGGAGACAATTGAGGAGGGGGATGCAAAGCCTGCGCAGGTGAAGGCAGGCGTCTCGCGTATGGATTAGTGCCTGTCATGAGCGCCGGGAGATTCGTGCCGGCCAAGTCTGAAATCGTAGAGCAATGTTTTCCCCTCAGGGGAGTCCCATCGCACCGGAAGCCGGTCCTTGTCACTCATTAGATTGACGTAGGCTTTGATAAATTCCTGCTCTTCCGCAATCCAGCATTTGGGGTGATACCGCTTAAAAAGGTAGGTTGATAATCCGCGCGCCCTGATGATTGCCAGCGGCTCCTCGAGTACATTCCCCAAGGAAATGTGAATGAACGGGCAGGCAAGTACGTCACCGTAACAGGTGATATACAGCATTTCATGCACCGCGCCGCAACCCCGGGGGCCAAAATTGCTGTCGAGGTCGCGCATCATGAAGGGATAGGCCTCCCTAAGCTTGTTGTAATAAGCAATATCCTCCGGACGCATCAGAAAATGCTGCGATTTCATCCAATTACCTGCAGGCGCTGCGAAGAGAGTATTGATCACTATCTTTTTCTTGTGTGCGAACTCCAGCAGCTTTTTAAACCCATCTGAATAGAGCGCGGTGCGGGGTAGGGTCATGTTGATGCTCACCGCAAAGCCCATGGATAGCGCCTCCTCGAGGGCACGCATCGCCTTATAATATGTGCCGGGAACTCCGCGGAATCGATCGTGTTCTTCCGGTTTGCCACTGTCCAAACTCACGTTGATCGTATCTACGCCAGCGCGCTTCAGCGATAGCATCCTCTCCCTGGTGAGCAACGTGGCGTTGGTCGCAATAGGGATTCTATTCCAACGCGGGCGGAGGGCCTTGATGATCGTTTCTAGCTCTGGATATAGCAGCGGTTCTCCCCCCTGTATGCTGAACGCAATGCAGCCCAGCCGCATTGACTCGCCGGAAACGCGCGAGTAGTCTTCAACACTCATCGTCGGGCGGCCCCTTCCCCACGCGAGACTGGTAGTGAAGCAGTGCTTGCATTTGAGATTGCAGAGATAGCCGATAGAAAAATCGGTGCCGCGGAGCAGATTGCTGCGGAAAATATAGACGCGGATAGCAGAGTAGAGAAGCCGCATGATATACAGCGGCTTGCGCCATGGCAGGGCTTGCCGCATGAGGATTTGGAATCTGATTATGGCTCGGTGCATTGTTTCGCTAGGTAGTTGTTTTTGAGAAGAGGAGAACCTTTATTCCCCCCCACAGCAGTTTCCCTCGATCAACAGGGAGAAAAGAGTATCTGCCAAATTCCTCTATAAATGACGGGATTTGGTGAGGATACTCAGGCACGTTCATGCTGTGTTTGACCCACTGCTCGATGTGTGATAACAGTTTGACGACAGGAATCGAGTGATCAACTTGCACGATCATGATGTAGCGCCTGCTTAATCGACACAACGCTGCAATGAACGGACGATAATCTTCAAAATGCTCAATGAGTCCATCGCTGAACACCAGGTCGTAAGCGCCCGAATGGGTGAGCAGGTTCTCGTGGCGCACCTTGAGGCCTTGCGCCCTGCACATCGCCACCGCGGCGGGAGAGAAGTCCATACCAACGGCGTTGCCGGTGAGCTCCGAAAGCAATCTTAGCGTGCGCCCGGAACCACAGCCCACGTCAATACAATTGGTAACCTCAAGCCCGTTAAGGAGACGCCGTATCTGCCCGAGTTTCCGCCAGGTGATGTACAACCCGAGGGGGGTATATTTTCCTCCTCGCCCCCAGAACTTCTCCCAGTTGGCATAAATGGATGAATAAGGGTCCATGCTGACGTCTCTGATTTAATAAGATATTATTATAACAGATTCCCGGCTATTATGCATTCGCCACCCGGCCGTCACTTGCTCCTTGTGATGCTCTATAAATTGATGTATCATTAAAATCAATGCATAAGTGCAGCGCAGGTTCGCCATGATTATTCACTGAGTTGCGCATTATGGAGCCCATGTTGTACTGTGGATATCATTACAAAAGCAAAAAAGTTTGTCCGCCTCTCATGCGGGTTGAGGTCGAAGCTTCCAGAAGATGTAAGCATCGAGATTACCACGCGATGCAATCTCATGTGTCCGATGTGCTATCGCTTTCATCTTGGCATTGTCGAGAAAGACATGCCTTTCCCTGTTTATACGAGGATTATTGCCGAGATGCCGGCGAAGCTTCGGAGATTGAGCCTGACAGGGCTGGGCGAGAGCCTTCTCCATCCTGATTTTCCTCGAATGCTCGAGCATGCCAAGGAAGGGTTGCCATGGACAAAGGTAGATATCGCCACGAATGCCATGAGCCTCGATAGGTCTCTGCGCAAGTTGCTAATTGATTCCGGCATATGGATGCTCACCTTTTCTGTTGAGGGCATCGGAGAATATGCAGACGGCATTACCCATCCGGTCAGAGAGACGGCGGTAGAAAATTTTCGGGCGTTTGCAGAAGCAAATGTGAAGGCAGGCAAGCCCGTGAGAACGCGATTGCAAACAGTTATGGTGAATGATTCACAACTCCGCACGATAGTTGATTTTGCGAGGAGTACCAGTGTGGATGTCATCAATTTCGCGAGAATGGATGTCCCTGCCGGGGCTGGAATTGCCCGAAAGCCGGAAGGGGAGATCAGGAGACTGTACACCATGGCGAGGCGCATGTGCCGGAGGGCAGGCATAAGCTATTTTTGCATAAATGACCAAAACATATTCCTCCGCATAGCGACTCGCTATGACAGGGGATGTGTGCTGTACGATAATTACGCGTATATTGACGTGGATGGCAACGTGCTCCCCTGCTGTTTTATGAGAGATTGTTCTTTCGGAAATATAAAGGCTGAATCATTGCCTGTGATCTGGCGCGCTGAGAAGCATCACGCATTTTCTCCGCAGAGGACAGCCGCCTGTCAATCCTGTGACATCTCTAAGTTCCACTATAATCACTAAGGTTCGGCCGCCGGTGGCGATTGATCTTGAGTTTCTCTCGAAATACAGTACCCTATTCATGTATCGCGGTAGGTGTGTAAAAATTTCACGTTGGGCTTGTCATCTTCTCAACCGAGGCAATTGCCTCTTTTAGGCTGTTCCTAAAAACTGGGGATAGTCCAGGCCCGTTTCAGGATTGACACCCCATTTCCCTATACTATAATTTTTACCGCAGCACAGAAGTCCTGTAAATGATCGCGATGGTGCGCATGAGCATTCACCTCTGCAGACTGTCTCATACACGATTACGCGCGTTGCTGTTCGGAATCGTGGTTGGCCTTATCTTGGCCGAGCTGATAAGCCATGCCTACCTGCGCCGCACGCTCGCATGCCAAGCGCAATACCGGGTGCGGTCGCAGGTTTGGGATCCGGAACACCTTCGTTTTGCATTGATTGGCAGTTCCGTTGCCCAAGGGTATCCATATGAATCATACGCCAACCTACTCAGCTACGCCGTTGCCAAACTGTCTGCTGACCGCCCCTTGGTGATCGATAATTACACCGAACCCGGCGCGCCACTGACGGAATCCTTGGCAAACTTCTGCTCGAGGGCTCGATTTCTACCACACCTTCTTGTCATCTGCGCCGGGAATAATGAGTACAGTGGATTTCTCGGGCAAAGGGAGTACCCGACGCCAGTGGTGTCTCCACGTTCACCGCTAGAGCAGTTGATGTCGGCCAGCTCATTCGGCACCCTGCTGCTCCACTGTGATTATATCAGTCACCGACTCCGTTTTCCGGGTGACCACCGACTTCTGTTTGCGCCGGCCCCGCTGCCGCAGTACGAGCGGACATTCACCGCCGATCGCTTCCGACGGCAGGTCAAGTTCCTTCTCGATTATTGTCGGCGCCAGGGGATACCGGCGGTGGTTGTGGTGCTTCCACCGGGCAACCTATGGTTTCCCCCGTCACGATCTTGGTATAAGGGTCCCCCTAGGGACCGCGACCAAGCCGGGCATCAATTCTGGGACGCCATGCGGCATCTCTATGTGGATGGCAACACCAAGGCGGCCCAGGCAGAGCTGACTGATCTCAGCCGGAAATGCAGTTTCGCCCACTTGAGTTATGAGCTGGGCCGGCTCGCCGCCCTTGACGGCGAGATTGGTGCCGCGCGTGCATGGCTGGAACAAGCCAGGGAGCAGGACGCGTATCCGGTGAGTTGCACGGAGGAATTGCGTACCGTTCTTCGCGATGTTGCAGGTGCGGAGGGCGTTCCCGTAGTGGAGATTAGTCGGGTAATGGCGGGTCTCACTGACAACGTGCTGCCGGGCTATGAGCTTTTCTGGGATGCACACCATTTCCGAACCCCGGTGTATGAGGCGTTGGGCAGTGAGCTCGCGATCACTATTCACCAAGCGCTGGCGTCTCGATATACATTAGCGCTATGGTTGAAACGGACCTTAGATTTGCCCACCGTCGCTCACTTGGAGGCGACGACCACCGAAGCAAATTGGTTTGTGGATTTTTCAGTCCGGAGTCCCTACAGGATTCATCATTTCACAATGGCTCGCGAATACTCCGAACAATTACGTCAGGCAGACGCTATGTTTTATGCCGCAGAGGCGGCTCGCCACAATGTCGACTTAGTGTCGCTTGATTTATTGCTGGCCCAAGAAAAAAAGCTCATCACCCGGTTCGCCCAAAATTAGAATGATCTTCTTTTCTCACGAGAATCTGGGGATTTGAATCCTACAATGGTGTATCCCGAAATGGCGGATAACCGATAAAAGTCATCACTGGAAGGTGTTGTCAGATGGGGACTCATTGGGGGAGTCTTGCCTGTCGCCCCAGGCGGGTAAACCGGCAGCTTGCCCGCCTTCGGTGAGGCAGGCTCCGTGCTTCTTCGTTTACCCTGTGGTAAAGCAGTAGAGGCGTATTAGCAAAAATTGGGGATAGTCCAGCGCCGGTACTCATTGATGTGCTGCTATTGCACCGGCGGGCTTTTAGATGGAACAAGTCAACTTATCCATGGATATTGTTGCAGGCAAATGTCTTCGAGAGGCAGAGTTCAGGCATGTTTAACCTGATCTATTCATCAAGTCGAGATCAGAATGATCTTCATACTTGCTAACTCATTGAATTGTAGGGGCTTGATTTATCAAGCCCGTTTTCAACGTGGGTTCGATAAAACTTGTCCTGAGCTTGCCGAAGGATCGAACTCCTACAACAGGGGGATGAATAATTCAGGCTAACGATCTATGTGACGTTCAGTGAGAACAGGCCGATCCTTGAGGCATTGGGGATTGTCGATGAGCTAATCTCCATCAGAAGGAGCGGGGCAGGGGTGTTTCTCTCTGACACAGTAAAGGCGGGAAAGCGATAGAACAAGAAAGAGTCCACAGGACACACATGACAACAGAGAAGAGAAAAGGATCCCACGACGTGAAACAGCAGATCTTTCCACTCTCTCTATTTGAGATGGCAGTGATTGCCGGCTTCTATATGTATGGGATAACACAATGGAGTAGCATACCCCATGTGGCGTTCGATGCATGCCTCTGTGGATCACTGCTGTTGTATTGGTCTGGAAGCCGTACTAAACTTTTGAGGGTACTGCTGTCGCCCCTGTGTGCATTTCCATTATCATATCTCCTTATCCTCGTCTGCCTCTGGAAAAGGTTTACCCCCTCATTGAGCGCTCTTATCTGGCATGACGATGCCCCTAATATTTACTATTCCACGATAGAGGGATTAAGGATTCTGTCTGAGGGGGGAGTGGTTGGATGGAGATCGATAATGCTTGGGGGGTACCCGAGCATTTTTAACAGCAATTCCAACCTCGCATTGTTCTCGTGGCCGTTCATGCTCATCTGGGGCAATCAGACCGGCTTCAATGTCTTCATTTTTAGTACCATGATGATGTTCCCGCTGCTCTGCTACTTCTGTGCGAGGGCGTGGATTCGTTCCTGTCCGAGCGCTTCTGTGTGGGCGCTCTATTTCTCATGCGCATATCTGATCGGATACATGGGTGATTTCTTAGGGAATTGCACATTCGACAACATGATCGCTATCGATCTCTATGTTCTCGCGCTCATGTTCGCGCGAGGCTTCCTGGATATGAAACCGATGAGCGGTTTCTACCTCGCGATCGCGATTGCACTGAGTGGTTACGCGCACCCCGCCTTTTTTGTGCTGTGTCTCTTGACTGTCTGTGCGCTCGTTATAGCGGGTTATAGAAGAATTGCTTACGTGGGCCGCCTGGCAATACTTCTTGTCGTTGTGTTCTTCTGCACGCTGCCGTACGGATGGTTTGTCCTAAATTACACGCGATACTTCGTCGAAAACCAGGACAAGTTCGCTGTTGTCGCGGTTGACACTTCCTTCCATGCGCGTATCACCATGATCATACATGGCTTGAGGGGAATGCTCGATATGCCGGGAAGCCTGGCCCCGGGCATAGTCTTACTTCCGATCTGCGTGTGGCTCCTCATGCAGAGGACAGACAAGGAGATGCGTGCGGCGGCGTGGGCATATCTCCTCCTAATAGCGATTATCGGTGTCGGGATGGAATTCACAGCTATGACCTTTCAGAGGATGCTGCGTGGGATGCCCGTCTTCTGGATTCTGTTCTTATCCGCGCAGACATCTCCAAAAGTGTCAGGGAATGGACGCGGGCGAACCCTGGCATCAAGTTTTTTGTTTTTCATAGTGGCTACATCTCTTGTAATGTCTGTTCCTTCTGCCATTTCCTGGTCAACCCCGCGTCTCAAGAGCCTTGACAGGTACAGTCGCCCTTTCCTGGAAATGATTGAGGGGCTGGGAGGGAATCTGGTGCTCTTCGAGGGGCAAGGTGGATTGAACCATGCAACCGAGACTGCCATGGCGCGGCGGAGCGAAAAGTGGTCCGATGACGTCCATCTTCTCGGTCCGATCGCACTTGCCACCGGAAAAAACTTTTTTTCATGGGATGCGGATGGATTCCATCCCAGCATCTTTCGTTCAAATGCAATCCCGTGTGGGACATATAAGGGCCGTTTCCTCTCCGAATATCCGCCACAGGAGATAAATGCCCTTTTGAAAAAGTGGGGGATCAAGTATCTCGTGTTGTGGAGCAATGAGGCACGGGACTATTTTGGCCGGCAAGGGGGTTCATACAAACGCATATGGAATATTGACACCGGGGAATTGCAGAAAGCAGGTTTTGAGCCGGTGCGGTGGGAAATTTACGAGTTTTTTGATGCCGATCCGAGGAGCGTGGTGGTCGCCTCTGGATCTGGTGAGATTGAAACGAAGGATTATTTCACGAAGATTCTGCGTCTCCGGGGCGTGAAAAAGGGCGAGAAAGTGATCGTGCGCATGAATTATTTCCCGGCCTGGAGGGCGTTCTGGGAAGGGCATGATGTGGACTTGTTCAATGAGGATGGGCAACTGGCGATGCAATGCCCGGCGGACGGGAATATGATTATCCGTTTATACTTCCCCAGGTACACAGTATTAACCATAATGGCGGTGCTGTCGCTCGCGGCATGTTTCTTCTTAGCGAAGAGGGGATATGTGTAGGGGTGTTAGATTTGAGAGAGAAGCAGGGCTCAATGTGCTTGCTATCCTTCCTCTGGTCATATGGGATATCCTCTCGCGGCGTGGGGTGCTGTAGTTCTCACTCCCCTTGAAAGGTGAAATGATGGGGTGGTGCGCATGGTGACTTGGAACTATCGACACATGGAACCTGCCTGCCTGGAAACCTCGGGGAGAAATGCACGGAACCATCAACCCGATATGACCGCCTATCCAGAAGAAGCATTCGTAACACGCATCTGCACGATGGTACTCCTCCCCCTCTTCTTTTACCTTGCATGTTTCAGTGCCCTGACCTATCCTCTCATCACCCGTGTCGCAACACACTATATCTCCGATTCCGGGGACTGGTGCATGGATGCGCCTCAGAATATATGGAACATGTGGTGGGTCAATAAGGCGGTGACAGAACTCCACCAGCCTGTGTGGCAGACAAATTACCTGCACTATCCACATGGCAGCACGCTCCTCGGTCACACGCTTAATCCTTTCAATGGGTTTGCGGGTATTATCCTCCAGAGATTTATGACCCTCCCGCAGGCCTATAACACGATGGTCATATTCAGTTTTATCGTGGGGGGGTGGGCGGCGTTCTATCTCGCCTACCTATTCTCACGCTCCTACGCCGGCAGCCTGCTCGCGGGGTACATCTTCACCTTTTCACCCTTCCACTTCGCGCACGCCCTGGGGCACCTCCAGCTCGTCTCTCTCGAGTGGATCCCCCTCTTCATCGCGGCCTTCTATCTCTTTCTGGACAGGCCTACTGTGATCAGAGCGGCTGCGTCGGCATTGCTGCTCTTCCTCATCATCCTGTGCGACTACTATTATGCCTTCTATTCAATGGTGACGGCCGTCATCATCGCGGGGTACTGGATGTGGATGAAGAGAGACTTTCTCCTCCTGGTCAGGAGGGAGTACCGCAGGCCGATGGCGGTGTTTGCAGCCCTCGGCCTCGTCACCACAGGGGCGCTCGTAGGGTTTTTTATTCTTGCCCACCGCAGCGACCCGTTCACCGGCGGTCACTCGGTCGAGGAGAATTCGATGAACCTCTCGTCTCTTGTTATTTACGGGGGACATTGGCGTTTCAGGGAATTAACGCGCCGCTTCTGGGAGGGGCTCCCCCCAAACCCCGTTGAGACGAGCGTGTATCTCGGGTTTTCGGTGATCGCCGTACTGGTGTACGCGTGGGTGAAGAGAAGGAAGATAGCGGCGCATGGACTGGGTCTCTGGTATTTCATTCTTCTCTTCTTTGTGATTCTGGCGCTCGGGCCCGTGATGCGCATCGGAGGCAGTGCGCTCACGTGGTTCCCTCTCCCGTACAGTGCTCTCACATACATGTTCCCTCTCCTGAATCTTTCAGGATGCGCCATGCGCATGATGGTTATGGTATACCTCTCCGCCGGCGTCATTGCCGCCATGGCGTACCCTCTTCTGCGCCGCGGGCTTCTTGGGAGTAAAATGGTTCTTGCCGTCTTCGTCATCCTCTTAGTTCTTGAGTACCTGCCGTATCCACTGTCCGCGCAGCGGGCGAGGGTTCCCGCCTATGTCCAGGTGTTCAGGGCCCTCCCCCCCGGCGCGGTAGCGGACTGTCTTAACGATAAATACAGTGCGCACTACTATCAAACACTGTACGAAAGACCGCGCGTCGCAGGTTACCTCTCGCGCTATCCTGCGAGTGTGGAGCGAAAATATACTGAAATTGACGAGGTGATGATGATGGATATTCCCCGATATTCAAAAAAGTTATATGACGAGTACAAGCTGCGCTATATCCTCACGAAACCGGATTATCCACCCAATCCGAAATTAAAGCTGCTCTATACCGATGCGGAGTGTAGGATCTATGAACTCCAGCCGTGAGGTGCTATGAGAGCGATGTTGGTTAAAAAAGCGGCATATGCATTCGTCCTCTTCTATTTCCTCTATCTGGTAGCTCATATTGCATTTGATAAAAGCGATGACTACCAGTGGGACTTTAGGTCAAATTGCAATGCTGCGAAGGCCTACGTCAGCGGATTAAATCCGTATTCGGGTACGTACTTACAATTCAATCGCGCCTATCCGTATCCCCCTCACACATTGTGGTTTTACAAGCTATTCACATTAGTAAACTGGAATACGGCGTTCTATCTTTTCTTGTTTTTGAAAGCTGCATTACTGGGATGGCTCATCTACCTCTGGCGCTCCAGGTTTATTGGAGAGGAGTGTGATGCCCTCTTCTTCTTATTTTGCATAGTGGCATACAACAGTCCTCTTTGTACAGACCTGTGGGTTGGCAATAATACGGTGATAGAGCAGTGTGTCCTCTGGTCTGCCTTCTCCTTTTACCTTCGGAGGAAGCTCGTGCCCTTCTGCGCCCTGGTTGTGCTCCTGGCAGCATGGAGAATTACCGAGGCCTATTTTCTCATTCTTGTGCTATTTTCTACCGACAAGAAAAGATATTTATACATGGTCGGTTCCTGTGTGGCGCTCGCGGGTATTTTATTGCTCTCGTTTCTCAAGAATCCGCAATTGTATGCGTCATCCGTGAATGGGATTATGAACCTCGCATTTATTAAGCAACATGGGGGTTTAGAGTGTCCGTCCTCATACTACTTTCTGCGAAGCTTATTTGATTTGCTGGCCAAAAAGACTGGGCTTGTGGTGCCGAGTCATATTACGTGGGGCTGCTATATCGGCATAGCCGTAATTGTTATTTCTCTGACGTATCAGGCGTGTGTCAGAGTGAGCGCGGCCCGATCAAAATCGGATGTACAGAAAATACTTGTATATCTCAATTGTTTTGCATATGTACTCGTTCTTCCTTACATCTCAGATTACTGGTACGCTCTCCTTATCGTACCTACGTATTACGTGATGAAGAGAGCTACTCGGTTGAGTACCTACATTCTCCTGTTCATTCTGGCGAGCCTCTCAAAAGAGGGCAAATTTTTCTACGATGATGTGGTTGGACTCATGTGGAACTATTACCCGTTGCTTATTGCGTATGCGATGTGGGGAATATTCCTCGGCATACTTTGGGGGGACAACGCGCGCGCATATGACAGGGTACCAGAGGCGACACGATGAAAGTTGAAGGTGGAGGTGCTACCTTATAATCTTGTCTTGCGCAGAATTATATGCGTTCCTCTGTAGATGCCTGTTTCTTTCGCAAAAGAAAAGATGTCAGGTTGGGGAGGAGGCTCAGGATGACCCAGAGGTATGAAGGGTTGCACAGTGTCTCTTTCATTGCCCTCAAGATGAACCGTGGACGGAAGTAAAATTCCCTGAAGGCCTTTTTGATCCATCGGGCGTGATCGAAACCGGCTATTTTCAGCTTCCCGCCCTCTGAAGAGAGCCACGTGGAAAAGGATGTCAGCTCGCCGCGGTAATGTTCCGGATGCCACCAGTTTTCCTGCACCGTGTGATCCCTGAGGCCTTGAGTGTAAATTGCAGTGCCCGGATATGCGGTCGTGAAGAAAAAAACCGCAATGTCGGGATTCAACTTCTTTGCAAGGTCGATAGTCTGCTGTGCGGTTTCCTGCGTCTCACCCGGGTTGCCGAGCATGAAGGCGGCATACGTTTTAATGCCGGCCTCATGTGTCATCCTGAAGGCCTCAATGATCTGGCCGACCGTGGTCCCCTTCTGAAGGTTGTCGAGTATCGTCTGAGAACCGGACTCGGCCCCGTACAGTATCATGCTGCAGCCCGCCTTTTTCATTTCACCCAGCAGTTCTCGATCCACACAGTCAACCCGGCTGTTGCACCGCCAGGACATCTTGAGATTAGCCCGCTGAATTTCTTCCATGAGGTGCATGCTATGCGCGCGATTCAGAGTAAACGTGCTATCCTTGAATGAAAAATGTCGTATGCCATGATCCTGCACAATAGATCTGATCTCGTCAACGATCAAGGCAGGTGTTCGGAGTCTCAATTTCTTCCCCTGGCTTATGTAGGCGTCGCAGTACGAGCAGTGGTACGGACACCCCCGGCTTACGATCATGGAGGCTACATTCTTCCCCGGTAGATAGGGCATGGAATAGGAAATCATATCGAGCATCCGGTAACTCAGCGGGTTCAGCTCGTCAATGTCGGGAATAAAAGCTCTGTGTCTGTTCTTTTGGATTTTACCCGTGCCGTCTCTGTAGATCAGTCCCTCGACAAGAGGCCAGTGATGATTATCCGGTTTTAAGCACAATTCCCACAGCGGGTATTCCCCCTCGCCGTAGATGACGAAATCGAGCTCGGGGCAGATGGTGAGGCTCTCTTCCATGGTGGCATTGGCATGGGCGCCGCCGAGACAGGTTTTGATATTTTTTTCGAGCGACTTGATTTGCCGCGCGATGGTGAGGGCTACGGGAAGCTGTGGCGTCATCGCGCTTATTCCGATCAAATCTGGAGCTGAAGCGGCAATCCGCTGAACGATCTCATCTACTGTCAGGCCCTTGATTTCGCCGTCGATCACGCCTGTCTCGATGCCGCGCCTCTGGAGAAACGTCGCCAGGTAGAGCGCGCCAAGCGGCTGGAGGCCGTAGCGTGGTTTCTGGCCGGGAATAAGCGGGGGATAGACGAGTTGGACTTTCATTGCGCGTTATGTGTCTCCTCGTCCGCGGTGATCTTCCGGCACCAGAGGATGCGGCGGAGACATATCCAGCGCCTTATTATTTCGGGAAGCAGGTTCTCGATCCACTCGCCGGTTCGCGTGATCCAGCGCGGGCCATAGGGGATGAGCACCGTGCTCTCTTCACGATCGATTTTAAAACCGGATTCCGCGAGGGATGACATGAGCTCTTTCCTGGGGATGAAACGGTGCGGGCCCTCGCCGTGGTGTAATCCCGTCGCCGCCGCGAACGTATGGAGCGGGTCCCAGAGCACATTCGGTGTTGTGAGCAGAAGTCCCCCCCCGGGTTTGAGAACACGGCTGAGTTCGGAAAGGAACTCATGATAGGCGAAGATGTGTTCGATGGTTTCGAATGAGACAATGTGGTCAAACAGAGCGTCATCGAACGGCAGGCGCATATCACGCCAGAGAAGCACCTGGTAGGTCATTCCTTCCCGCGAGAGTCTGTCCCTGCAGATGGAGACCATTGAAGCGGAGGGATCGAGGCCGGTCATTCGTATTCTCTTCCTCTTGCCGAAGTAGAGCGTCCCGTTGCCGGTGCGGCATGCGATGTCGAGTATGCGATCGCCTTCCCTGATCTCACCGGCGCACACGCGATATCCGTCCGAAAACCGCCGCCCGTAGGAGTAGGTTTTTACATTGATCTCATCGTAGTCCTCTGTTGCATCCCAGTGCCGTCCCACATCATCGAGCGACCAGTAGCGATTCCCTTTGCCCCCGAGCCGCTTCTTGCTCCGCCCCCTGAATCCCCTCGCCAGCCAGCCCAGGGCGGTCAGGGGGAGGAGGCCGAGCATAATCCGCGCGGGGCGGCTCCTCCCGATGTGGAGTGTGACGAAGAAGAGGGCAGCAGAGATTTTTTCTGGCATCGAGAGTGGGAGATGTGGCAAATTGAATGCGGGAGTAGTGGGGGAGAGACTCAGCCGGACCGAGATCGCGCGTTTCTTGTACTGGATGAGGTGCGCGTGTGAGCGATAGAGCTGCGCGGAGGTCAGATCCTTGATTTGCAATGAGCTTCCTGCTGCTTGCAAAAGCTCCTTTCCTTTTTCTGTACGCACGATGATTGAGGAATATCCACGCTCCGCATCGTTGTCAGGCCAGTAGTCTCCGATCGAGATGTCGGCGAGTTCGGCGAAGAGGTCAGGGCAAACAGCGCAGCGCGGAGGGAGATGAGTGAGATGGAGAAAGTTGTAGCTTTGTTTGGGGATAGAGAGGATTTTCCCATCCCTTGTCGAAACCGTGAAGCTGCCCGGCCACTCCCCCCCCCGGTAGCTGAGTGAGGAGACCTTGTGGGGATCGATACCCAGTTTCTTGAGGAGGAAAGGGGTCGCCTCCGGTGTGAGGTTAAAGCCGCAGAAGAGTCCGATGGTGTGGGTGATCGGTGAGGCCGTCATGGCTCCTGACTGCTGCAATTTTCGAATGCCGTGAATGTGACAGGGAAGTCCGACAAGCGCAAGCGGGCCTCGCAGGTTTCCCGTTTCGGCGAGTGCACTGTTGATGGGAAGGAGGGTGTACTTTGACCCCGCAGCACCCGATATTTCCCCGACCGTCCTCGCAATCCTGATCTCCGGCTGGAATGGCCGCGCTTCCGACATGGCGCAGACGATGGCTCCCTGAATGAGATTGCTCCCCAGAGCGGAACAGAGAATCTCCGTCACGGCGCCGCCGGAAGAAAATGCGCCTGTGAGGGCACGACTGTCGGAACGGCCGATATACATGGCCCGGAAGCATCCGAAGTAGGGGTCGGGCACATGATCCGGGAACAAGCGATGATTCATCTCTTTGAAGTCAACGGCGATGCCGGGGCACGCTAGATAGCACGCGCCGCAATGATCGCACTCTTCGACGAGCTTCACATGACCCTCGATGTAACCAAGAGCCCTGTGGGGACATGCAGCGATGCAGGTGCCGCAGCTGTGGCAGAGAGCCTGAGGGATATCCAGGAAACTGGGCATGGCTACCTTCTCTTGATGATGATGTCGGCGAGCAACCCGAGCAGGGCTATCTGGAGGGAGAAGAGTATCAGGATGATCGTGGTCACATCCATTACCCTGTGGAACGCGAAGAGGCTGTAGAGCCCCACCGCAAGTCCGGAGATGAGCAGGATCGCGCTCACGGGGAGGAAAATCTCGAGCGGCTTGAAATATGTGGCAAGCCGCACGATAAGAAGGAGGAAGTTTAAGAAATCGCGGATGGGGCGGATTTTGCTCTTCCTGCCCCTGCTCCGGTAACAGATGGGAACGTACTCGATCTTATGGCGATTGACCAGGTACGCAACCGTGAGCGTTGTGGTGAGAGAAAAACCATCAGGGAGGAGATGGAGGTAGCGCAGCGCCGTCTCCTTGCGAAAAACCCTCAGTCCCGAATTGAGGTCCGGCACGCGAGTCCTCGTGAGCAGCCAGACTATCTCGCGGAGTATCGTCTTGGCGAGCCGGTTCAGCGGCGGGAGCGGGCTCCGGGCCCCGACGACCATTTCACACCCAGCGAGTTTCCCGAGGAGCAAGTTGATCTGTTCAGGAGGGTATGTCGCATCAGCGTCAATGAGGGCAATCTGCTCGCCGGAGGCAGCTTTGATACCGTCTTTGACAGAGCTGCCGTAACCACAGTTGGCCTCATGGCAGATCAGGGTGATGCCGCTCATTGAGCGGAGGAGTTCAATTGAACCATCATTGCTCGCATCATCCACCACGATGATTTCATATTTTTGGCCGTTGAGGGCGTGAGTAAGGCCATTGATGGTCGCCTGGAGTGTGTCACGTTCGTTGTATACCGGTACAATAATACTGATCAAGAAAACCTCCGTACATTCCACTCCATTATAGCATTACCGCAATCGATTCGCTAAGACAATGCGGCACTGGAGAAGAATCATTATAGACAAAACAATATCCAGAACATAGAATTAAGCACATAAGGGCGGGGAGGATAATAATAATGATGGGTCCGCTCATCCTAACTCCTTATCGCTGGGTGAGATAGGGCAGTTCTTGAGGATGAGTAGGGCTTCTATCTCTTCTTTGCGCTAATGAAAAGAGTGAAATGCATGCGCTATTTTTGTGATAGAGCACTCGTAATCCTTGTATTCTTCTTTATCTTGACCCGCTTGTTACTATTGCTCTTCGACTTTTCGGATCTGACCCAGGTCGAGGAACTCTATAACGGGACGCTGGCCAGAGAGATCGTGCGCGGGCCGTTCTTGCCGTTGCTGCAATTGCGCTATATCGAGTACCAGAGCGGCTCTCTTATCGTGAGTTTCATCGCCATCCCCCTTTTCTATCTCTTCGGCGAAACCTACTTCACGCTCAAGCTGGTTGCCCTGCTCTTCTCCACTGCCACATTGATTATATTCTATCTATTGCTGAAACATTTCTACTCTCAGAGGGTGGCCACATGGGGCGGGATCATGTTTGTTTTCCCACCGCGGATTTTTGCGCTGCTCAACCTCAAGGTTGAGGGCGCAAATTCGCAGGCCATTCTCATCACGTTCGTTATCTGGTATCTATTCTTTTCCCTCCTGCGCTATGAGAACGATCGTTCTCCGGGGGAAAAGCGTGAAGGGATGGGAAACGCGCGTGCGTTTCTTATCGGTCTCCTCTCCAGTTTCGGGGTATGGTTCTGCCCTGTGGTGCTCATCGCCATTGTCTGCATTGTCATCATCAGCTTTGCGCGCGATAAGCTGTTTTATTTCAGGAAGCGATTCGTATATTCATTCGCTGGGTTCTGGGTCGGCGCCATCCCTGCGATCATTGATTATCGAGCGACTGGTTATGCCGGATTGAAATACCTCCTGACACAACCCTATCAAGGCAGGACGTCCCCGTTCATCTCATTGATCACTGAACTGTGGGGGCGCGGCCTTCTCGACTCGGTTTCGTCAAAAAGCGTTCTCATTTCTGCGAGACTGATCAACATGTATTTCTACATCCTCGTGATATTTTCTATCGTCCTCTATCTTTGTTTCCAGCGGGGGCGTATAGTCTCTTTTCTGCGTGCCATGGTTTTTCCGGCGCGCTCCCATCCGCTGACGTTCGAAGTGGTGAAGGGCATTGCGTTCCCTCTGTACATCGTGGCGTTCTCGCTCGCGTACGGGGCGAGCAAGTACCATATCTCAAAGAGCCCTAGCGCAATAGACGCGTATCGATACCTCGTCTCGCTCTACCCATTCCTCTTTATTGTGGTAGTGCTTACAATGGATGAAATATGGGTGAGGGGATCGAGAATTGCCGTGGGGATTGTCACCTTAGCCATGATTCTCGGAGTCGCAGAAATTGCTGTTTCACTCAATGGAAAGGACTACGGAAGGGGATTTCGGCTAAAGGGATACGACTACGAGATGCTCGGCCTGCGACTGTATGAGCAGATGAGTACGGCGCCGAATAGCGCCCTTGCGCTCGCCTCCGATAAAATAGCCGAGTATGGTAATCGTGATGCGTGCATAGGTGGTTTTGCGTTCATGTTTACCAAAGATTGTCTCAAGGAAAAGGGTGAGGGTGATCTCCGGTCCTTTGTGAGCCGGCTTGGATCGGTAGATGAGAGATGGCGTCCTTATTTTTATCGCGCCCTCGGGCAACTGCTCCCATTTGACTTTTCGACCCGGGATGGCATCAATAAGTGGCACGCGATGCTGAATGCGATAGATGAGAAATATCTCACGTATTACTATGAAGGGGTGGGGAGCGTGGTGCGGAGTTGCTACCAGGACAATAGAGAGAAACAGATGGAGTGCGGGGGACATGTTCCTCCCCGGTTCAGCTCCGCGTTTGAGGCCGGCATGAGCATCCCGTATCCCGTTCTGTAGCGAGGGAAATCTTATGCGGAAATCACATGTGGCAGGAGTGGGTCTCCTCCTGCTTCTCCTCTACATGATTTCGAACACGGTCTGGTTCCACTGTGGAGCATCATTGTACGGCAGGGATGTCGCAGGGCACTTGCTGCTTGTCGAGAAATTTTACTATCGGATACACGATCCCATCGAGAGAAGCTGCTCTCCCGTGAAGATAGGGAAAAATATCCTTTCTTTGTTCCACGAGGATGCCCTCTCATTCCACCATACCTACATCTGGCCCAAACTGGTTCACATCACTGCCTCATTGGTGTGCTGTGTGGTGGGGCTGAGAACGTTAGTGATAATCCACTGCAACCTTGTTTTTTTCGGCATACTCCTTATATCCACCTACCTCATCGGCATGCGCTGCGCCTCCCCCCCGACCGGCATACTGGCCGCGCTGCTCGTCAGCCTCTATCCGGCGATATTCGGGCAGTCCAGGAAATTTGGCCTTGATTTCCCGCTCACCGCGATGACCGCGCTCAATATCTGTATGCTGCTCCGCACCGGCTATTTTCGAGAGCGGCGGGGCTCGCTGCTGCTGGGTTTGACCATGGGACTTGGCCTGTTGACAAAAGGCCAGATCGTGATCTACATGGCGGTGCCCATCGTGTATTCCTTGCTCAAGGGGATCCGGTCAGGCGGGGGAACGGGGAAGATACGTATGTGGAATTTTATTCTGTGTTTCCTGGTTGCGTCGGGCGTGTCGGCAATCTGGTGGTGGGGAATCGTGCGCCCTCTCTGGAGGGCATACTTTATCACGGTGACTGATTACCCGTTCTCATGGGCGTATGAGTATCAGCGCCAGCAACCGTTTACGGTCCGGTGGCTACTCTTTCACGCCGTCCACTGCGCGATAAGCGTCAGCCCGTTCTTCTTCATGGTCTTCATTATTTCCCTGGCTCCATTCTTCTGCGGTAAGGCTCGAAATAAAAATATTTTGCTGCTCTGGATCCTGAGCGCGTATGCGATCTGGACTGCATCCAATATCAAGAGGGATACCGATTTTCTCCCATGCCTCCCCGCCATTGCCCTTATCTCAGCAATTGGAATAATGTCCCTGCAGCGTGCCGCACTGAGGCGACTCGCGGTGGCGTGCTGTTGTATTTTTGGCCTGACCCAGTACTTTTGCGTCTCGTTTTCCCCCGCCGGCTACAGATTTTGGACGATGGAGAATCCGTACCACAAACCGTGCGAACCAGATGAGTACAGCACGCTGTTCCAGCCGCCATTTCCCAACAACTACAGGGAGATCATCAATGCATTTGCTGACAGGATGCAGATGCGTGGAGAATGGGAGAAGTACAGCAGGCTTGGTTTTGTGGAAACGACCGGTTCGGAACGGTGGTTGGAGTACAATCCGGCAATCCTCGAGTATTACCTTCGATTGAAAGAATCCGGGGGGATCATCTATCGGAGCCGTTACAATCCTGAGGCCTTTCTGGAGCGCGCGCGCTCTTTCAGGTATCTCATTGTGATGGACAGGCGCAACGGAAGTTCCGCGGATTGGAACGAGTTGCGCGGCTTTTTCTCTGATGCACGGTGGACCGAATTTATCACGCGCGCCTTTGGTAGTCGGGAGGAGTTACTCGGGATATTTGAATCATATGCGCGGTACCCTGTTCTGGCGCATAATACCATGTTGCCGGACAGGTGCGGTATTTTCCTCTGTGAAAAGGGGCCGATCAGGGTTACTCCGGGTGGGGAGATACCGGCGAGCGCGTACGCCCTCAGCAACCTCATTACGACGCCGCCTGTCATTGGCGCGGGCGCTGTGCCTCGCCACTCACCTCTGATACCCGAGTATGATACCTTTTTCCCGTTCTGGCTTCGGTTCCCGCTTGTGGATTCCGACATCAGGTATCCCGGCGATCCTTACTTCTGTGAGTATGAATTGGAGTTCGGGAGCGGCGGCTATGTCCTCTGGATAAACTACGCATGGGAGAAGGGGGGAGTTGTTTCGGTATCGCTGGATGGGATCTCGGCTGATGTGACGTTGGAGTCTGCGGGGGGGCCCGGCAGCGGCCATATGTTATGGAAGCGAGTCTGGGGGGGAGTGGTTTCGAGCGGCCAGCACAGAGTACGGCTTGAGGGAAGAGACAGTTTCCCTCTTCTTGCTGCAATAAGGTTTGATAAACTGTAGTGCGGCAGGGCTCAAGAAAATCGCTGCCTCGGAATTTCAATAAAGTTTGACATTAGCACTTGATTGACCTGATTTATACGCGCACCCTAAAGGGTGCGCTACAGAATATCAGGTTAAGCAGAGAAATCAGGTGCAAACAAAAAGTTGCGAAGCTAACTAAATACGCCGGGAGAGAGGCACACTCTATGATCGTGACAAGAACACCGATGAGAATCACACTCGGCGGGGGAGGCACTGACCTCCCGTCATATTATTCCCGCTTCGGATGCAAGATGGTGAGTGCCGCCATTGACAAGTATATGTTTATCACGGTGAATCGGCGCGTGTGCGATGATCTCCTGATGATAAAATACTCCCGCGTGGAGATTGTGGATAGGATCTCCACGGTAGTTCATCCACTCGTGAGAGAAGCACTGAAGCGGGTTGGAATCGAAAAGGCCATAGAGATTACGTCAATGGCCGACGCTCCGGCGGGGACGGGGCTCGGATCATCAAGCGTGTTTCTCATAGGCCTTCTCAACGCGCTCCACACGTTGAAGGGGGAACAGATCCCGCGCCATGAGCTTGCCGAGGAGGCGTGCCACATTGAGATAGATGTCTTGAAGAAACCGATTGGCAAGCAGGATCAATATATCGCATCATTCGGCGGGATAACCGTGCTGGAGATTGACAGAACCGGCAAGGTTACCGTGAGCCCCGTAAGAATTTCGCACGAGGCAATCAGGGAGCTGGAGCATAATGTGCTTATTTTTTATACGGGAATAAGGCGTGAAGAGCTGGACATACTTGGGGAGCAGAATAGCGCGACGAAGAGGGAGGAGAAAAAGGTGATTGCCAATCTTCACCACATACGTGACCTGGGATTGAAAAGCCTCGAAGCGCTGGAAGCTGAGAATCTGCGGTTGTTCGGAGAGCTCCTTGACGTCCATTGGGAAACAAAGAAGAGACTCTCCGGCAGGGTGAGCAATAAGAAGATCGATCGCTGGTATGAGACTGCAAAAAAGAACGGAGCAGTCGGGGGAAAGATCATGGGGGCGGGCGGAGGCGGATTCTTCATGTTCTACTGTGACCACAACCGCTCAAAACTGAGGAAGGCGCTCCAGGGAGCAGGCCTGCGCGAGATTCCCTATGCGTTTGACATGGAGGGGACCAAGGTTCTGGTGAATTTTTGAGGGCCCTCGCACGCACTGCAATTCCGGCCGCGGTGGGTGGGGGGGAGATAGTGCGGCAGTTTGCCAGTGAGCTGCCGGGGTCTTCCAACGGTAGATCGAGCGGCCGAATGCGATGATGTATCCCATGCCGGACTCATCCGCTCCTGATATCTCGGCCAGAACACTCACCCTGTCTCCATCCTGTAACCCCTGTGCTGATTGCCTGTCGCAGATGATAAGCACCTCCCCCTCACCCAACTTTGATGGGTGGTCGTAGGATCCGACCACAAATCTGATAAAGAGAGGGTGCGTGTCGCGAGGGCCCGCGAGCTTCCAGGCTTCCCTGTAGGGAGGCGGCTCATCCTGGAGCTCTTCGAGAGGCAGCTCCCGGATATAGGTTGCCTCTCCCGTCCAGCAGACGATTGTGCCGCGATAGCCTCCGATATCTCCCAGATGCGCCATCTGATACTGCCATACATCGTGGAAGCGAATATCCCCTCTCTGTCTCCTGTATTCGTTTGGAGCGCTCGCGGCAAAGAACGCCTGCGCTCCCTTCTCCTGAGACGGAGCCTGGCAGATTACCCGTATCTGTTCACTGTATTTCCCGATGGCATGGCGTATCGTGATAAGGAACGACAGAGCGACTATCAGGGTAACCATGAGGATCAGCGGGCAATGGGATGGGGGAGGCACCTGTCTCTCTTCATCCCTGTCTCTGAGAGGGGAGATGAGATCGATGATACTTCCAATCCCCCAGCCGGCGTAGATGATCAGAATCCACTCGAGCGGGAACCGCAGGCGATGATGGGAGTGGCCGAGCAGGCTGAAGAGAGAATAACCTGCGGTGAAAATGATGAGCAGGGAGCTCTTTCGCCAAAGGGTTGCGAGGAGCCGGAGGAGGCGGCCTCGCGCGAGTATGAGGGAGGCGATGAATCCAAAGGCAAAGATATCGAATACGCCCTCGAAGGTAAGGAGGGGGATCCATATGCCCCGCGCCATGAGCCTCTTCTTGAATTCCATAGTGACCCAGACATTATCCCTCATGTATGTCTCCGGCTTCCAGAATCTCTCATAGAAGTAGAGGATGCCGTAGCGGTTCCTGCCGCTATCGGGATAGATCGTTCCCTCACCGTCCATGACGCCTGCCGCGAGCCAGTGTTTCTTGAATCTCAGGAGTGCCATTTTGAGATTATGCAACGGTGTTTCCGTAATGAATTGTTTCGTTTGCCTTTTCAGAAGGTCGATCCATTCGCTTTCGCTGAGGGAGTAGTTATTGTAGCGGAGGAGGTTTACCTTCTCAAATCCCCGGTTGTCCACCTCGTCTCCCATCGAGGGGGTATGCGCCATCCACATGTTGACGGCCCCCATCGTCGTGGTGAGCGAGTCGTTCGGTCTGATATGCCGTGCGAAAAGGTTGTAGCAGGGCCATGGGGTAATAGTTATGATGAAGGCGCAGGTGAAGAGCGTGGCCGCGGCGGTACGCTTCACGAGGGATTGAGCGCGGTTGGTCCAGAGCCAGAGTACGAGCCACGGCGCCGCGCCGATGATATTCGGCCTGATGAGGTAGGAGATGCCGAGGAAGAGGGCGCTCACGGCCGTGGGCGCGAAGCTCCCTCTGCGAGAATCCGCGACGAGAAAATAGAGGGAGAGCATCAGGAAAAAGATGAAGATGGTCTCCGCGCGATATGTTCCCGACCAGAGTACCGATCTCCAGTAGAAGGCGGCGATGCATGCAGCGCCCCACGCCGCCCTTCTGCAGAAGATGCGAAAAGTGAGGAAGAAGAGCAGTATCACCGTAGCTGAGGAGAGGGCTATCTGAACGAGGTTGACGGCGCCATAGTTGAAACCGAGAATCGAGTAAATGCCGGCGAGAAAGAGCGGATAGCCCGGAGGCCTGAAGAGATCATACCGGTGGCCGGTGGGCCAGAGTATGGAGTAGCCGCGCCCCCTGAGGACGTTCTCCGCGAGGCGGTGGTAGTAAAAGCCGTCGGGCTGCTGGGGGGAAAGGGCAAGCGTGTCGCGATGGTAGTAAAAGCGTATGGTGAAGGCTGCGACGAAAAGTAGGAGCAGTAGAAGTTTCTCGGTCCGTGAGGTCATTGTATGAGAACCGCATTGCTATTCAAGCAATCATTATAACACAAGGCGGTGTAAGGGGAAGAGCAGCCAGTATGGAGGGGAGTTGTCGAGATAGTGATTGACTGGCATTTAGGAATTGCAGACAATCGTATCAATAATCTGTGCCGCTACGGATGGAGAGGTTCGGTTATGACGAATACCCCGCTCTGCGACAATGGAGTGGACAATCGAGCAAGGGTTTCCTTGCTCCTCGCCGGTATCCTTGCCCTGGGGGTATTGCTCAGGATGCTAACTTTGCCGGCGTCCTTTGTCTGGCTGGATGAGGCAAACTCGATATTGGGGGCTTCTCAGGGGCTGCCGGGGCTCATCCATTTTATGCGGACCCAGGAAAACGGCCCTCCTCTCTTTCAGATAATCCTCCACTGCTGGATACGCCTGTGGGGAGACCGGGATGTTGTCTGTGCGATGTTGCCGCTCATCTTTTCTTCCCTGACCCCGCTCCTCCTCTTTTTCCTCTCGCGCGACCTTTTCGGGACGCGTGCGGGGCTCTGGGCGGTATTTCTCTCAAGTGTCAACACGGTAAGCATTGAAGAGGCGACGAATATCCGCCACAACAGCCTCCTGGAGCTTCTCACCGTCCTCTCATTCCTGTTCTATTTCAGGATGCTTAAGCTGAGGAGGGCATTCTGGCCGTATCTCCTGGTCTGCGTGCTGGGAATATACACCCACTACTATTTTGCCTTTGTGATTATTTCGCAGCTTCTCCTGAGTGCCATCTTTTTCAGGAAAAGACTGTTGCTTTCATGCGGGAGCCTTTGTCTCGTGGGCATCGTTTTTGCGCCTTGGATCCCATTCCTCCTGTCCCAGCTCGGTAACGGGGCCAATAGCTGGTTGCCGGTGGTCAGCGATCTTCGGGTGCTCGGAAGATTCCTCTATGAGGCGTTCATCGAGGATTCCGGCATGTTCGCGCAGCGGGATATCCCATTGATTAAGCATCACGGAATTTCATTTTTATTGGCGCTACCGCTGTTCTGCATTGCATTCACGACTATTGTTCGGGGCATGCGATCACCGCTTGAAGAGCGGAAGAGGGTATACGCACTCATTGTGGCCTACATTGCATCGGTGTGGGTGCCGATTGTCATTTCGATGGCCAAACCGATTTATGCCCCGCACAGGTATGACATTATCGGACTTCCCATGATCATCTTGTTCTTTTCATGGGTATTCTCAAGGGTAAACACCAGGTCGCTCACTCTCCTGGTTGCCAGCTATTATCTTATCAACGCTATGGCATTTCTGCTGAGAGACCCGGCCCCTCATACATACCACGACAAGGAAAACGCTAGCCGACTGGCGAGCATCATGAAGCCGGACGATGTTCTGGTATTCATCGGTCAGGGAAAGCTGGGGACAGAATATTATCTGAAGCACTACGGCATAACGATCAAGGATAGCTTTGTATTCCCTCTTCAGGTGGCGGAGCACCCCTGCTGGATAGATCGAGATAGGCTATGGATGAATGCGGGCAAACTTGGTGAAGAAGCACATTCTATAGCTGAGGCGGTTCAGCATGCGGCGATCTCCAGGATCTTTCTTTTTAACCCTGGACAAGAGTGGTTCCCAAAGGCGCTTTCCAAACAGATGCTGCAGCAGATGGACAGCAGGTTCGGACATGAGACCACGCTGCCCCTGAATGGTTTTTATTACGACGAGATTCGCGTGTATACGGTAATACCGAGTTCGTGAAAGAATTGATGATCGGTAGCCGTGAACAGGGGGCGCAGGCTATTCCTTTATCCCCAGGGTGAGATAAAAGATCGGCTTCAGGTTGTTGAAGAGCTGCCAGGGCTTCGCCTTGGTGTAGGAGCGGTAATCCTTCATCCTGACCGTTTGGTACGTCTTCGAGACGGGAACCTCGGTCATCCTGTAGCCGAGCCTGATGACCTGAACGTAGAGGTAATACTCGAGTTCCACGCCATCGAGCCAGTCCTGCCGGAGATTGATCCTCGTGTTGTTGAAGAGGGATGTTTTGAACGCCCTGAATCCGTTGGTCCCCTCCGTGGCCGGGAAGCCGAGCATGAGGCGGATGAGGTAGGGGTACAGCCTTGTGCAGATGACCCGGTGGAGGGGGAGTTTCCCCGGATCGCCGCCGGGTAGGTAGCGCGATCCCTGCACGTAGTCATAATCTTTCTCGATGATCGGACGCAGCAGGCGGTGTGTCTCATCAGGGTGGTCTTTGTTGTTTCCTGAAGCCGTGACGATAATATCGAAACCGTTTTTGATAGCATATTCGATCCCGGTCCTGTAGGCTGCGCCCGTCCTCACCCTGGTGCCCACGCCCGGTGGGCGCTCCTTATTGATGATGGTCGCGCCGGTGCCCTCTATCTCTGCGAGGGTGCCGTCGGTCGAGCCGTCGTTCACGACCACAACTTCGTCGATCTCCTCCACTGAAAGGAATCCGCGCGCCGCCTCTCCGATTTTTCCTTCCTCGTTGAAGGCAGGCAGAATGCAGATGATCCTGTTACCCTGTTTGTTAAAAATGGAATTGTCGGCGCACATCGGATCAGCGGATCTGCCCCTTCTTTTTCATATCCCGCCAGATTGTGTTGAATTCGGCTACCGTCATTGCGGACGATGGATTCCAGAGCATCTTCTTGAGAATCGGGGGTGTGACCGTGACGATGTGCGATCCCGCGAGAAGCGCCTCGTTCACATCCATGAGGTGGCGGATGCTCCCTGTGATGATTTTCGCCTTGAGGTTCTCGTCATCGATCATCTCACGCGTTGATGCGATGACTTCTTGGGGGTCGTAGCCCATGTCCTTGATCCGCCCGAAGAAGATGCTCACGTACGTCGCGCCGGCCAGCGCGGCGAGGTAGGCCTGGTTGAACGACATCATGCAGGTGACATTCGTTTTAATTCCCGATTGATGCTCCAGCTCATGCACAACGCTCAGCGCATCCTCGCCGATAGGCACCTTGATGACGATGTGTTCTTTGTCCCACGACGCGAATTTCTTGGCCTGCGCCACCATCGCGTCATAACCCTCCTCCGTGAGTTCGACACTCACCGGGCCCTTCACCAGCTTCACGATCCGCGTGATCACTGTCTTGATCTCGCCGCGGATACCATCCTGGCTGAAGATCTTTGGGTTCGTGGTTGCGCCACTGATAATCCCCCAACGGACTATCTCCTCAATCTCCGCGATGTTGGACGAATCGATAAAAATGGCCATAGCCTCCTCCATTCACCCCGCGGTTCCTGCGAGGATCTTTGTGATGAGCCTTGACGCAGCGGGAAGATCGGGAACTATATGATCCGGCGTGCGCTTCTTCGCTTTCATGAACCTGCACACGTCGCACTTCCAGTTTCCGATAAATACCGTTGTGCAGCCGACCGCCTTTCCCGCCTCGATATCGGTGAGATTGTCTCCCACCATGAACGAACGACGGAGTTCGATATTCAGTTCCCTCGCCGCTCTCCCCAAGAGCCCCGGTCTCGGTTTGCGGCATTGGCAGCGAATCCTGTAGCGGCGGAGCGCCGCCCGTGGATGGTGGAGGCAGTAGTAGATCCCGTCGAGGCGAGCGCCGGAGCGTCGGAGCCCTCTCGCCATCTTCGCTGTCATTTCCCTGTGCGCCGCTGTGGTGAAGTTACCCTTAGCAATCCCTGGTTGATTTGATACCACCACTACCTTGAGCCCGGCGCGGTTGAGCCTTCTTACCGCTTTTCCCACTCCGGGCAGCAGTTTGAATTGTCGGCCAGAGAAGGGCGAATCAATAATGCCGATTTCCCTTTGGTACACGAGACGATTGAGCACCCCATCCCTGTCGAGGAACACCGCGCGGTGCTTTTTCATATACAGTTGGCGATGAGGTGACATATCACTGCCTGCCACCCCTCGGCATGCGGAGTGACCCGCTCGTCTGAAATCACGGGAATCAGGAGAGCTGCATCCGACAGCTCCTTTGCCTTTCCGCCATCGCGGCTCACAATGGAAAGGATCGGCGTTCCAACCTTTCTCGCGTATTCCATGGCGCGCACAAGATTGAGCGATGCCTTCTCTGACCCGCCCCCCACGGAGAGGATGAGCAGCGCATCGCTGGCCTCAATCCTGGAGCCCTTCAGCCAGTTCACGAATACACGCTCCCATCCGTCGTCGTTAGTCCATGCCGTGAGCTCGGAGACGTTATCAGTAGGGGCATATGCTTCGATGCCTGCGATCTTCCGGAAGTCGTTGACCGCATGGGAGGCATTCGCGGCGCTTCCGCCGACACCGAGGATGAAGAGCCTGCCGGACCTCTCCCGGAGCTCCCGGATCATCCGGATCATCCGGACGATCATCGTCTGGTCGAGATCGCCCGCGATCCGGCTCGTCTCACGCAGATACTGCTGCGCGTACTGTTCAGGATTTTGTTCGCTCATTGCTCTGCTGCCTCTTCTCGCTTTTCCCTCACCGTGAGCACCCCGGTGCGCAATTCCTCTAAAAGGTTGCGGTACCGCTCGGGGGTATCTATCCCCCGCACGTAGCCCTCCGCCCGGTAGCAGTAGAGCGCCTCTCCAGCCCGCAGGAGCTCGGGGAAGATATCCCGGGCGAAATCGCACGGTCTGTCGCCGGGGATGCAGTCAATAATTTTTGGTTCGAGGACGTAGATGCCGCCATTCTCCAGACGCTCCCCTGAGGTTGTGGCTGACGGCTTCTCCATAAAACTCACAACACGCCCCTCCTTATCACAGCCGACAACACCTCCCGCAAGATCATCGTATCTCTCGGAGACGAGTATCGTCGCGAGTGCCCGCTTCTCTCCATGGAAGAAAACCATCTTCGTCAGGTCGCACGAGCACAGGTTGTCTGCATAGTATACTAAAAAAGTGCCGTCGAGTTCGCCCCGGAGTTTTTTCACCGCCCCCCCTGTTCCAAGGAGTTCAGGTTCAAAGGAGTAATGAATCTCAACGCCCCAGCGCCGCCCGTCACCGAAGTATCTCTGTATCGCCGAGGGATGATAGTGAAGGTTGATATATAACTGAGTTATGCCATGCTCCCTGACATGCTCGATGGCGCGCTCGATCAGAGGTTTCCCCGCCACACGCACCATGGGCTTGGGGATCCCGGTGGCTTCTTGGGCGCCGAATCTGATACCACAACCCGCAGCGAGGAGCAGTGCTTTCACGCAGAGTGCGCCTTCATGATTATCTTGCTGCACCTCATCTCTCGATCAGCATCCCGGTAAAATCCCCCCATCACATCATTCTGGCCGGCGAGCCACTCGACGTAGCGCTCCACTGTCTCTTCAAGCGAGCGGCGCGGTTTCCAGCCCAATGGCTTCAGTTTGGATATGTCGGACACCGTGTGCCGGGTGTCGCCGAAGCGGAAATCTCCCGGGATCACAGGCTCAATTGTTTTCCCCATCGCGCGAGAGAGGAGACTGGCGAAATCGATCACGCTCACCGCGCTGCCTCCACCCACGTTGAAGATTTCCCACTCCGCCCGCGGCTCATCAAGCACGAGCAGGTTTGCACGCACAACGTCTTCTACGTCAATGTAATCCCTCTTCTGCGTGCCGTCCTCGAAAATAACCGGAGCCTCGCCGTTCATGAGGCGCTGCGAAAAGATCCTGCAAATGCCTGAGTACGCGTTGTAAAAGGAGTTGCGGGGGCCGTGCGTGATCGAATAGCGGAGGCCTACGGTGGGGATGCCGTAGCGCCTGCCGAGGTTGATGAACGTGAGTTCGGAAGCGTATTTCGAGATTGCGTAGGAGGTATGTGGGCTGACCGCAGCTTCATCGGTGGGTTGCCACGCGGCCACCCTATTGCAGACAGGACAGTGCATCTCCCAGTCTCCTCTCTCCAGTTGTGCGAGGGGTCGCGGGGGGGGAGAGAACTCACCATGACTGTCACACCGGTACTTCCCTTCTCCGTACACCGCTTGCGAGGAGGCGAAGATGATCTTCCTGACAGGATAGCCTTTTGTCACAATGAGCTCGAGGAGAAGCGCCGGAGCGACCGCATTCACATGAAAGAAAGTGCCGAAATCGGTCATGTAGTCCTGGTAGGCAGCGAGGTGGTACACGACGTCGATCCCCTTGAGGGCACTCTCCCAGTCGCAGCGTTCGCGGACATCTCCCTTGATAAACTCGACATCCGGCGATACGTAGTGTGGCATCCCTCTAGGATGCACGCGCGGCTGGAGGTTATCCAGTATCCGCACGCGGTGGCCTGCTGAAATGAGTGCATCGACGGTATGGGAGCCGATGAAGCCCGCCCCGCCTGTGACAAGGACTCGTGGTAGGCTCATTGGTTCCACCTTGTTGAAGAAGTATTTCTGATCATTTCAATGCCAAAGCAATTTCATGGCACCTTTTAGACTTCCTAGAAGATTGGTTGCAGACCTTAAGTCACGGAGTCTTTTTAACAATACTTTTGGACGAAAATAAAATTCCCGACATGCCCTGCGATGAATCTGTAAAAGTTGATCTCTATCCAATCCTTTTGGCACATAAGCCGGTTCACGCGGAAAACTAATCTCCGATAGTATGGTATGCCTCCAGTAGTAAGGATCAAACTGACCTTCTTTTTTGGCTCGTTCGTAATCTTCTGTTCCCGGCAAAGGCACGAGCAGTGAAAAAGTAGCAAAATCCAAATCTAATTCTTTCGCGAACCGAATAGTCTGTTCCATTTCCTGCAGGGTCTCTTGAGGAAAACCAAACATAAAATATCCTCGTGCTCTTAAACCGGCTTGGCGAGTCCAGACTATTGCCTTTCTGATCTCGTCACAGCTTAGCCAGCTTTTGTTAATCCTTTTAAACCCCCCAGCGTATCCCGTCTCGATGCCATAAGAAACACCAAAACATCCCGCGTGGCGCATTTCTTTAAGTAGATCCGGCTCCACCTGCGGTATAGTTGCCTCGCATTCCCATGGGATTGTTAGTCTATTTTTGTGTATAAGCCGGCAAATCTCGTACACCCTTTCTTTATCAAAGACAAAACAATCGTCCCAGAAGTGTATCTCTTTTGCGCGGAAATCCTTAGCCAAAACAGTCATTTCTTCAACAACTCTCTCTGGTGAATGCAAGCGTAATCTACAGCGATGCGTAATCTTATTGCTACAGAAACTGCAATTATAAGGACAACCGCGGCTGCTCATCATATGTAACGCCGGATGCCGCTTAGCTCTAACTTCACTACTCCTATATAAATGCATCGGGAGAAGATGTCTCGCGGGGAGGGGAATCGCATCCAGATTATCTTCGGTGGGCCGCAGTTCATTGATACGCGTACCATTGTCTTTTCTATATCCGATGCCTTTGATAGTTCCCGCATTCCTTTTTCCTGCAAGCGATTCCACTAATTCAGAGAATGTTGCCTCGCCTTCTCCGATAACAAGATAATCAATATTTTCATCTCGGAGTACGTCTTCAGGCACAACACTCGCATGGGGACCACCCATAACCACAGGCACTTTCTTATTTTGCTTTTTCACCGCCTTGGCTACATTGTGTGATAAAAGAGCCAAAAAAGTGATTGAGCTGATTCCCACAATATCAAAAGATTCCGAAATCTGTGCTATTTCTTCAGGCGAAATAATCTGGGCCATTCCTTCAATAATGCGAACGCGATGGCCATGTTTCTCCAGCATACTTGCGATATATGCCAGACCAAGCGGAGGTAACTTAGGCCTTACCCCTTGATATCCATCAAGATAATTCCCTTGCTCAGTCAACATCGGCGGATTGACCAATAATACCTTTGCCATAACCTATCCTTGTACTACGCATGATCGGTTTCGTCTCTAAGAATGGGCGCCCTACAACATTGAATTCTACCCCCAAATAGAGACCTCTGCAACAGAATAGCACGATACTGCGTAGGTGGATTTGAACTCGACTAACTGAACGGCAAGATGATATACTTATTTACTAAAGCCGACTTCTGTTGTCCTCGGTCGTGCAACCCCCAGGTCGTCAGGAATGACGGCGGTTCCTAACATCACCGTTGGATGGCTGGCCGGAGCATTAGGGAGAACTCTCCATGAGGGTAGTTTTTGTAAATACGAAGAACGAGATGCCCAAGTTGAAATACAGCAGGAAGGTGCAGCGGCAGTACAGCGACCGCGGGCAGGTGTTCCCGAACCTGAGCCTCTGTTACCTGGCTGCGTTGCTCGAACGAGAGGGGCATGCGGTTGCGATAGTCGATTCAAACGCACTTGGCCTTTCTATTCACGATACCATCAGGCAGGTGGAGGGGTTTCTACCAGATGTAGTCGGTTTCAACATTCTCACGGAGTCTTTCCATGATACCCTCGGGTGGATAAAGCCGATTAAGGAAGCTCTGAGAGTGCCCGTTGTTGTGGGTGGCTTCCACATCAAGCTCTATCCGCGCGAGACAATGACGCACCGCTGCATTGATTACGCGGTGATAGGGCCGGGCTGGAAGACGTTGCCGGAACTCCTCGCGGCTATCGAAGATGGCGCCAGGCACATCGACCGCGTGAAGGGTATCGCATATAGAGAGGATGGTGATGTCGTCTTCACTAAGCCCAGGCAGGATCCCACGACATTGGATGATGTTCCTTTCCCCGCACGGCATCTACTCCCGAACGAACATTACACAACTATCCTCACCCGTCACTGGCCTATCACCGTGATGCTCACTGGCGTGGGATGTCCCTTCCGCTGCCTCTACTGCGACATGACCGGTTTTTCGCAGCTCCGCGACCCCATGAACGTGGTTGATGAGATGGAAGAGTGTGTGAAGAGGTTTGGTTTCAGGGAGATCTTCGTTCAGGATGAGACGTTCACCGTTGATAGGAGGAGAGTGGCCACCATATGCGAGGAAATCCTCCGTCGGGGGCTGAAATTCGATTTCGCCATCCGCACGCGGCCCGATTGCGTGAATAAGGAAACGCTCACAATGTTGAAGGCTGCAGGGTGTGTCCGGGTGAATTACGGTTTCGAGGCAGCTGACAATGAGGTCGCGCGGAGAATAAAAAGGAACATACCGATCGAGACAATGCATGACGCGGTGAGGTGGGCAAAAGAGGCCGGGTTGACGACGCTGGGGTTTTTTCTCCTTGGGTGCCCCGGGGAAACTGTTGAAACGATAAAAAAGAACATCGCGCTGGCAGTGGCGCTGGACACCGATTTTGTTTCGATCAGTAAGCTCGTCCCGGTGCCCAACAGCCGCTTGTACGAGATAATAAAGGAAAGGACAGGGGTCGATTACTGGAGGGAATTCACGCTCGGGAACAGGGAGATTATCACCCAGATCGCCTATTACGATTCCACGGTGCAGGGTGACGAGCTTGATTACTGGCTCACGCGCGCCTACAGGGCTTTCTACCTGAGGCCTGCCTCCATCGTGCGCTCATTGAGGCGCGTGCGTTCGTTGAGGGAACTGGTCAACCTGGTCACCTCCGCCTGGTCAATTCTCTGATGAAGGCAAAATCTCTTTTGGGCTATCTGAGGAAATTCTGTTTATCCACGGCGCAGTACCGGAAGCGTAACATCATCTGCGCGCAGCTGCCGGTAAGGCTATGGATTGAGCCGACGAACATATGCAACCTGCGGTGCATCATGTGCCCTACCGGGCGGGGACGGCTACAGAACCCAGGGCGTATGTCGCTTGATCTCTACCGCAAAATTATTGACGAGGCAGCAGCATTCGCGATCGACGTCAACCTCATCGGGAGAGGGGAGGCGTTTCTTCACCCTGAGATCGGGGAGATGATACGGTACGCCCATCAGAGAGGGCTCAATGTAAGGATTGAAACCAATGCGACGGTGCTGTCGCCGGAGAAATCAGAGGAGGTGATTGCCGCAGGGCTCGATTTCATTTCCTTTTCTTTTGACGGATACGGGAAGGAGTCCTACGAGCATATACGGCGTGGCGCAAGCTTCGATGCGACACTCGGGAATATACTTCAATTCCTTCAAGTAAAGAAGAGGCTCGCGGCGGAAAAACCGTACACAGTCCTCCAGTTTATCGAGATGCTGCCGTTTCGCGAGAGGGCTACCCCCGAAAGCGAGCGTCAGTTCAAAAGCCGCTTCAGGGGGTTGCCGCTCAATAGCTATCGCTACGTGACGCCCCATCGCTACGTGGGGGAAATCGAGGAGGGATTGACGGGCACCCGCTACGGGTACATGAAGGGAATGAAACATTGGAGATGGTTGCGAAAGCTCAAATACACCCCCTGCGCTTACCCATGGTTCAGCATGCATATTCTCTGGGATGGCACGGTGATGCCGTGCTGCATGGATTTCCATTCACGTTATGTGCTGGGGAATGTGCCTGAGTCGAGCTTACGGGAGATGTGGAACGGAGAGGCGATGAAGGCTCTAAGAAGGAAACTCGGATCGGGGAGTTTTGCGGACATGCCGCTGTGTAGCCGGTGCGATATGCTCCACCAAACGACGATACTCGGGATTTCTACCAAGAACATCAGGGATTTTAAGATTTTTCTCCAGGAGAACCTGCTGTGCTGACCGTACGGAGGGATTTGAACAGGTTTGGACAAAAAACGTTGACGCTCAATGCATGATTATATACGCTATGTGCATGGCATAAGGAGTATTCTTGAAAATTCCCATAGCGCGAGAGGGCTTCCCCTATATTCTGCCATTGCTGGCGTTTGGAGGGGCGCTCCTCTATTTTAATCCATGGTACGCCCTTGTTCCCTGCGCGGCAGCAGCATGCCTTGCGTGGTTCTTCCGCGAACCTCAACGTGTTCCGCAGGGCAGCGAGGCGGATGTGATTGCCCCCGCAGACGGCAAGGTAATGCGCATTGATGAGGTGTTGGAGCACGGCTATTTCGGGCGCCGGGTACAGAGAATCAGCATTTTTCTCTCCATTTTTGATGTGCATATCAACTATGCCCCTGTGAGCGGTACGGTGGACTACATGCACTATCGGAGGGGATCGTTCAAGAATGCGATGAGGGATATCGCCTCCGTGGTGAACGAGAACAACACCATCGGCATCAAGTGCAGAGACGCGACGATGGCCATCCGGCAGATCGCGGGCATGATCGCACGGCGCATCGTGTGCCGATGCTCGGTAGGAGATTGCGTCAGGGCGGGCGATACGATCGGCATGATCAAATTCAGCTCGCGCGTGGACGTCTTTTTACCTCTGGAGTCATGCATCCTGGTCAGCAGGGGGCAGCGGGTGAGGGGCGGCGAATCGGTTATCGCGAGGATGAAATGAGAAAGGTATCAATTATACCCAGCTTGATCACCACCGGAAACTTCTTCTGCGGGATACTGGGGATGGTCTTCGTCACTCACGGCCAGTATCTCTACGCGGCTGAGGCGTGTCTCGTGGCCATGCTCTTTGATTTCGTTGACGGCCAGGTCGCCCGCGTCCGGGGCGCCACCACGCGTTTCGGCATCGAATATGATTCGCTGGCCGACATGCTGAGCTTCGGCATCCTCCCCACGTTTATGGGGTACTCGAAGGTCTTGAACGGGATGGGGCGTTTCGGGATTGGAATCGCCTTCCTCTATGCCGTCTGCTGCGCCCTGAGGCTCGCCCGTTACAACGCCCAGTTGTACCGGGAAGAGCGCAGGAGCTTCACGGGGTTGCCGACCCCCGCGGCCGCCGGCCTCATCAGCTCGGTGATCGTGCTCGAGGGGCGTTACGAGATCTCCCTTATCGTTAAGGCGCTCCCCTTCATCATGCTCTTTCTCGCGTACCTCATGGTGAGCACCCTCCGCTATCCGGCGTTCCAGGGAGCGAATGCCAAACAGAAAAAGCCATTCCTCAACCTCGTCGGCATTGTGATCACGGCGAGCATCGTGGTATCGTATCCTGAGATATCCTTCTTCATCCTTTTCGCGGTGTACACGATGTTCGGCATCCTCGCACATTTTCGGTTCAAGACCTGCACCTCGTGGCTCCGTTCGTTTCTCCTCACCTCACCCCTCCCGGGGGACCACGAAAATCCTTAATTGCACCTCCGTTATTATGTATAATGTCGAACACCCCTGACGCGCGTGCGCCCAGTCACGCAGAGCTTTACTATCCGACCGCACGGCTAACTGCTCGATGGCTCAAGCGGTGTGAAGGGAATCGCAGAGATGGTATTCGGCAAAAAGGCGGCGATACTCTTTTTCTCGGCCCTTCTGGCTGCGGGAATATACCTTGCCTATACCGCCTGGCATTCGCAGAGCGGGAGCGATATGTACGCGGCGGCCATGCGCCTCTACGCGGACAGGAAGTATGCCGAGGCTGCCGATGCCCTGCGGGCGGTGGCAGGGGCCCACCCGCGCAGCCCGGAAGGGGTCGAGGCCTTTTATTACTATTGCCTGTGCCTTGAGTTGAGCGGGCAGAGAGATAAGGCGAAGGAGGCGTGGCAGAAGATTGTCGCCGACCCCGCATCCAGGGCGTTTCATCCCCATGGTACCTTCGCGCTCGCCCGGATATCGCTCCATGAGAACCGCGCTGATGATGCGAAGAGGAGCCTCGATAAGTTGTTTGAGGCGTATCCGGATTCACCGGTGTGCGCTGACGGCTTTCTTTTGCGCGCGGAGCTCCTTGAGAGAGAGGGTGATGCGGCGGGGGCGGCTCGATCCGCGCAGAAGGTGGTGGATGAGTACCCCGGCAGCGGCGCGGTGAGCAGGGCGCAGGAAAAGGTGTGGGGGCTCAACATCAAGCTCCTCTTCTCGCGGATGCTCACGCCGGGGACGGAGGAGTACGTGGTCCGGGAGGGGGACTCGCTCGAAGCGATTGCCAGGAGGTTCGGCACGACCGTTGAGCTGCTCAAGGAGATGAACAAAGGAACGATTAAGGGTGACTCGATAAAACCACATGATCGCCTCAAGGTATGCACGGAGAAGTTCTCTCTCCTGGTGGATAAGTCAGCGAACACGCTCACGCTCAAGGCGGGTGAACGCGTGGTGAAGGTGTACGCCGTGGGAACCGGCAAAGAGGGATCGACGCCGGTGGGCGAGTTCAAAATCACAAACAAGATGGTTGAGCCAGAGTGGTTCAAGCCCGGCGGGGGCGTCATTCCCTATGGGGATCCGAAGAATCTCCTCGGCACGCGCTGGATGGGGATCGATTCGCCCGGTTACGGCATCCATGGAACCTGGGAGCCGGAGACGGTGGGCACACAGGCCAGTGCGGGCTGCATTCGTCTGCTCAACGCGGACGTGGAGGAGCTTTTTAAGATTGTCCCGATGGGGACGAAGGTAAAGATAGTGGACTGACCGAGACGGTGAAACGGCGAGAGGGCGCATCGGCGAAAAAGAGACGATGTAAGGAATAATTGTATTGCGCAGATTATTAGAATGTTGGACGATGCCGACAAATGGATTATCGCAAAGAAATAATCGTGGATATTTGTATCGCGGTATACAGCCATTCGCGGGTTCATTTCATGAGTGGCGTTTGTTTCGCCGGCGCGCCGTTTCGCCCATTCGCCGGTTCGGGTAGACGGAGTCAGTAAGATGAACGGCGGATTTGATTTTGAGAAGCCCATCCTCGAACTTGAAGCGAAGATCGAGGGGCTCAAGAAGCTCTCCGAGGAGCAGCAGGTAGACGTCTCCTCCGAGATCGCGAGCCTCCAGAAGAAACTGGACCGTGCCCAAAAGGAGACATATAGTAACCTCACGCCGTGGCAGCGCGTCCAGATTGCGAGGCACCCCCAGCGTCCGTACACGTTGGACTACATCAGGTTGATGATGGAGGGATTCATCGAGCTCGCGGGGGACCGGCTCTTCGCGAACGATCTCGCCATCGTCGCCGGTCTCGCGCGGATGGACGGGCGCACCCTGGCGGTCATAGGGCATCAGAAGGGGCGGGACACGAAGGAGAATCTGATGCGGAACTTCGGGAGCGCCCACCCGGAGGGCTACCGGAAGGCCCAGCGGATCATGAAAATGGCCGAGAAGTTCAAGTTCCCCGTCGTCTCGTTTATTGATACACCGGGCGCGTATCCGGGGATAGGGGCGGAGGAGCGGGGGCAGGCAGAGGCGATTGCCTCCAATCTCCGGACGATGGCCGTGCTCCAGACGCCCATCGTGGTGGTGATCATTGGAGAGGGGGGGAGCGGCGGCGCCCTCGGGATCGCGGTGGGGGACGAGGTGATGATGCTCGAGAATTGTTACTACTCGGTCATTTCCCCCGAGGGGTGCGCGGCGATTCTCTGGAAAAATCAGGGGAAGGCCGCGGAGGCGGCGAGCACCCTCCGCATCTCCCCAAAAGAGCTCCTGGAGCTGGGGGTGATCGACAGGATAATCCCCGAGCCGCTCGGCGGCGCGCACGGGAATTACGAACTGGCCGCGGGCGAGGTGAAGCGCGCCCTGGCGGAGTCCCTGGATCGCCTGACGCGTATCCCGGTGGAAGAACTGGTGAGCGCGCGGTATGAAAAATACAGGGCGATGGGCAGTTTCGCGGAGGGGTGAATGAGAGTCCTGATCACCGGGGGAGCGGGGTTTATCGGCTCCCATCTCGCGGAGGCGCTGCTCGGCCGCGGCGCTGAGGTCGATGTGATTGATGATCTCTCCACGGGGAGCATGGCGAACATCGATCACCTCAGGGCGAACGAGAGATTCAGCTACACGATCGACACCATCATGAATTGTCCCTTGGTGGCTGAGCTCGTCGATCGCTGCGATCTCGTCTATCACCTCGCGGCGGCGGTGGGTGTGAGGCTCATTGTCGAGAGCCCCGTGAGGACGATCTCCACGAACATACGGGGGACCGAGATCTGCCTGAACGTGGCGAGCAAAAAGGGCAAAAAGGTGGTGCTCGCGTCCACGTCGGAGGTTTATGGCAAGAGCGACCGCATCCCTTTTCGCGAGGACGATGACATCGTGCTCGGGCCGACGGTCAAGTCGCGCTGGAGCTATGCCTGTTCGAAGGCGATCGATGAATTCCTTGCGCTCGCGTATTGCAGGGAGGGGAAGCTCCCGGTGGTCATCTGCCGGCTGTTCAACATCGTCGGCCCGCGTCAGACGGGGCGCTACGGCATGGTGTTCCCGAGGCTCATCCGCCAGGCGCTCGATGGGGATGATCTCACCGTCTATGGCACGGGGGAGCAGACGAGGAGCTTCCTCTATATCTCGGACCTCATCGACGCGCTCCTCGCGCTCGGCGAACTCCCCGAGGCGGAGGGGCAGGTGATCAACATCGGGAGCGAAAAGGAGATCAGCATCGGAGCGCTCGCCCGGAAAATTATCACGGAGACGGGAAGCCGCTCAACGATCACCTATGTGCCCTACGAGCAGGCGTACGAGGAAGGCTTTGAGGACATGGGTCGGCGGGCGGCTGACACCACGAAGCTCAAGCGGCTCACCGGATTCAGCCCGGCGGTGGGGCTCGAAGAGATGATCCGGCGCATTGCCGACTATTTGAAGACGCACAAATGTTAGCGATCGAGCTATCAAGCTATCGAGTGATCAACTATATTGAGGAATTATGAAAATCAGAAAAGCGATTTTGCATGACGTGCCGGAGATTCAGAAGCTCATCAATTACTTCGCCAAGAAGGACTGGATGCTCCCGCGTTCGCTCAACTACCTGTACGAGAATCTGCGCGACTTCTGTGTCGCGGAGGAGCGAGGGAAGGTGATAGGCTGCTGCGCCCTGCACATCGTCTGGGAGGATATCGGAGAAATCATGTCCCTCGCGGTGAAGGAGACACACAAGGGGAAGGGCCTTGGCAGTAAACTGGTGCTCACCTGTCTCGCCGAAGCGCGCAAACTCGGCCTCACGCGCGTGTTTGCGCTGACATACCTCCAGAAATTTTTCAAAAAGTGCGGCTTTGTGCGTTACCCGAAATCCAAGCTGCCGCACAAGATATGGGGCGACTGCATCAACTGCCCCAAGTTCCCCGACTGCGGCGAAGTCTCCGTGGCGATTGAGCTGTAGCTGTATTGTCCCGCCGGCAGGCAGGCGACCCCTATACTAACCGCTATTTCGGCATACTGAGTGCAATTGATTTTTGTAGTGGTTATGCTACTATCAACCTAGGTACTCCTATTTACTCAAAAGATATGACTACTCATCGTACTATATTGGCAATTGTGTTCGTTGTAATGGCAGGGGGGCTTGTCTCATGCCATGAAACGAGGAATGTGGAGAAAACGGCCATGAAAAAGGAAAACACCGAGCAGGTGGTCAGGCAACCCGCGGTGGCGGGGCAGTTTTATCCGGGGAGTGAATCAGAGCTCAAGAGAGAGGTTCAAGAGTATCTCAGCGCGGTTCCCGCCCAGAAGATTGACGGGCGGATCGCGGGGCTCATATCGCCGCACGCGGGATACAGCTATTCAGGCAGAGCCGCGGCATATGGCTATAACCTCCTCAGGGGCAAGGGATTCAAGAGGGCTATTGTTCTCGCCCCCTCGCATCGCGCGGCTTTCCGTGGCGCCGCCCTCAGTGATGCGGACGCGTTCAAGACGCCCCTCGGCCTGATCCCGCTTGATAAAAAGGCGTGTTCCGAGCTCCTCTCGCATGAGCTCTACGCGAAGCTTCCGCAGGCGCACGAGTACGAGCACTCCCTCGAGGTGCAGCTCCCGTTCCTCCAGGAGGTGCTGGGGGATTTCACGCTCGTCCCGATCATCATAGGACAGCTCAGGCGGGGAGATGTTGAGACGATCGCTTCACCGCTCAAAAAACTGCTCGACGGGAAGACGATCATCATCGCCAGCTCTGACTTTACCCACTACGGATCCGGCTTTGACTATCTGCCATTCACCGATAACATAAAGGAAAATCTCAAGAAGCTCGACCTTGGCGCGGTCGAAATTATCGAAAAGCTGGACGCGCCTGGATTCAACGCCTATGTGGAGAAGACGGGCGCGACGATCTGTGGTCATTACCCGATCCAGATTTTGATCGAGGCGCTTCCCAGGGACGCGCGCGGGCATCTCCTGAAATACGAGACCTCCGGTGACCTGACGGGCGATTTCAGCCACTGCGTCAGCTATGTGTCCATGGTCTTCACGGTACCGCAGAGCAAATGATGGTAACCACTGAAGACACTGAATCCACTGAATAAGTGTGCTAATAGTTCAGAAGTGATGAAATCAACTGAAGACATTGAAGATACTGAATACACTGAAAAGGAATATCCCTATTCGACGATAACGGACAAAATCATTAAGTGCGCTATTGAAGTCCATAAGATTTTTGGACCTGGCTTCGTGGAGGGTATTTATGAGAATGCGCTCATTTACGAACTTAAGAAGAATGGGCTAAGGGTCGAGCAACAAAAACTGATAGATGTAAAATACAAGGGAGAGTGCGTAGGAGAGCACCGGCTTGATCTATTGGTAGAAGACACGGTAATTGTGGAAAACAAGACAGTAACAGAGTTCAATGATATCCATTTTGCCCAGATACTGTCTTACCTAAAAGCCACTGAGAAAAAGATCGCACTGTCGTTAAACTTTGCGGATACTAAAATTCAGGTAAAGCGGGTTATATTGTAATTTCAGTGACTTCAGTGGTTCAAAACGAACTTTATGGTAGGGGGGGCAAGGATGAAGAATTTATTAAATACTGTTGCATTTGGAATAGCTCTCGCCGTGGCGTGCAGCTGCACGGGTACGAAGAAATCTGCCGAGCCACAGTTCGGTCAACGCGCCGGGGCAACAAAGGAGGGGGAAGTGAAAGCGAAGGCTGCGGATCGGAGTTCTCTCTCTCGGGATGAGCAAAACACGCTCCTCAAGATCGCGAGGGATACAATCGAGGAATATGTGAAGGAAAAGAAAACCCCTGACTTGAAGAACTATATCCTCACCGACCGGCTGATGGAAAAGCGCGGCGCGTTTGTCACCATCACCAATGCCACCCAATCGAGCCCGGTGTATCCGGAGGCGCTCAGGGGATGCATCGGAAACTTCATCTCATCGAGCCCGCTCGCCGAGACCGTCAGGGAGATGGCGGTGTCGGCGTGCAGCAGCGACCACCGGTTCCCGCCGGTCTCCGAAAAAGAGCTCGGGGACATAAAAATAGAGATCTCCGCCCTGTCACCGCTGATGCCCGTTGCAGACCCGCTCTCGATACAGAAAGGGGTCCACGGCATATATATTAGGGACAGACACGGATTTGACGGCGGGACATACCTGCCCCAGGTGTGGAGCGAGCATTTTCCCGACAGAGACGCCGAGTTTTTCTGGAACCATCTCTGCCAGTACAAGGCGGGGCTTCCCGCTGACGCCTGGCGGCATCCGGATCGGTACGAGGTGCTTGTGTACACCGCCGATGTGTTCGGAGAGTGATAAACAACAGAGACGGCGAATGGGCGAGCCGGCGAAACAGAGAAAAAGTGAAACAGCGAGACGGCGATAATATAACGGGAGATAATGACCACTATTAAGAGCTATAAGGAGCTCGATGTTTACCGCAGAACAATGGATGTCGCGATGGAGATATTCCAAATCACAAAGGCTTTTCCTTCGGAAGAAAATATTCCCTGGTAGATCAAATTAGGCGATCTTCGAGATCGACGTGCGCAAATATTGCGGAAGCGTGGCGCAAAAGGCGATATGTAGATGCATTCATCAATAAACTGAGCGATGCTGAGACAGAGGCGTGCGAATCACAGGTCTGGATTGAGTTCTGTAAGCGATGTGGTTACATCAACGAGCGTGATGCAACTCGATTGGATGACCAATATGACCATATAATGGCTCAATTAATAAAGATGATAGAGAATTCAGATAAGTGGACCATCAAAAAGAAAATCGATTAAGATTTATTATTGTCGCCGGTTCGCCAGCTCGTAGTGGACAAGTGTACTATCGTGAATAACGCATACTATCCCAAGAGGATAGAAAAGAAATGGCAGCGGCACTGGGCCGAGAGCGGCCTCTTCAATGCTCCTGATAATTCTAAGAAACCAAAGTACTACTGCCTCATGATGTTTCCGTACCCCTCAGCGGCACTCCACGTCGGCCATGGGAGGAACTACATCATCGGCGATGTCGTCGCTCGCTACAAGCTCATGCGCGGCTACAATGTGCTCACACCGATGGGGTGGGACGCGTTCGGGCTCCCCGCCGAGAACGCCGCGATCCAGGGCGGCCTGCCCCCGTGGGAGAGCACGATGCGCAACATCGCCACCATGAAGCGCCAGATGCGCGACTGGGGGGTATGTTACGACTGGACACGGGAAGTAACCTCCTGCACTCCGGACTACTATCGTTGGACACAGTGGATTTTCCTCAAACTGTACGAGAGGGGACTTGCGTACAGGAAATTGGCCTCGGTGAACTGGTGCCCCTCCTGCCCGACGGTTCTCGCAAACGAACAGGTGGTTGATGGGAAATGCTGGAGGTGTTCCAGCCCCGTCACCCAGAAGGAGCTGGAGCACTGGTTCTTCAAGATCACGGCGTACGCCCAGAGGCTCCTCGACGATCTGGATCAGCTCGATCACTGGCCTGAGCGGGTGAAGACGATGCAGCGGAACTGGATCGGCCGGAGCGAGGGCTGCGAGATTGACTTTCGCCTCGTCTCAACCGGCGAAACGGTCACCTGTTTTACCACGCGCCTCGACACGATATACGGAGCGACATACATGGTCCTCGCGCCGGAACACCCCATGGTCAAGAAGATCAGCCGGGGAAGCCCGCGCGGGAGGGAGATCGTGAAGTTCGCGGAGGAGGTGAGCAGGCAGGATCGTTTCATGCGCTCTGCCGATGATACGGAGAAGGTAGGCCTTTTCACCGGGGAGGAAGTGTTCAATCCATTTACCGGAGAGAAGATTCCGCTCTGGATATCGAACTATGTGCTCATGGAGTACGGCACGGGGGCGGTGATGGCTGTCCCCGCGCACGATCAGAGGGATTTTGAGTTCGCACGGAAGTATGAACTCCCGATCCGCCTGGTGATCCAGAGCCCGGAACGCAGCCTCGACGCGGGGGAACTCGATCGGGCGTACGAGGGGGACGGCATTCAGGTGAACTCAGGCGCGTTTGACGGTCTGCCGAACAGGGAAGCGATGGAAAAGATGGCCGATCTCATGGAGACGGAGGGGTTCGGCAGGCGAACGGTGCACTACCGCCTTCGCGACTGGCTCATCTCCAGACAGCGCTACTGGGGCGCACCGGTGCCGATTGTCTATTGTGATCCCTGCGGCATCGTGCCTGTTCCCGAACGAGAACTCCCAGTGGTGCTCCCCCAGGATGTCCACTTCAGCCCCACGGGCGAATCCCCGCTGGCGGGCTGTGCTTCCTTTGTGAACGCGAAGTGCCCGCGCTGCGGTGGGAAGGGGCGCCGGGAAACGGATACGATGGACACCTTCATAGACTCGAGCTGGTACTACCTGAGGTACATATCGCCGCGGGACAGCGCCCGGCCATTTGACCCGGCGCTTGTCAACCGATGGCTGCCGGTGGATCAATACATCGGCGGCGTCGAGCACGCCATACTCCATCTTATGTATTCACGCTTCATTACCAAGGCGCTGCAGGATATGGGATATGTGAGTTTCGCCGAGCCGTTCACAAACCTCTTCACGCAGGGCATGATCATCAAGGATGGAGCGAAGATGTCAAAGTCAAAGGGAAACACGGTGAGCCCGGATGCCCTGATCGAGAAGTATGGAGCTGACACTGTCCGCTTTTATACGCTCTTCATAGGACCACCGGAGAAGGATGCCGAGTGGCGCGATGAGAGCGTGGTCGGGGCGTACCGCTTCCTGCGCGGTTTCTGGGAGCTCTTTTTCTCCGTGCTCGACGAGGTCAGGGGCGCGGCGGGGAACGGGCAGGCATCGCCCTCGCCCGAGGCAGCAGCGTTGAGGCGGAGCACGCATAAGACCATTCAAAAGGTGACGTCCGACATAGAAGAGGATTTTCACTTCAATACCGCGCTGGCATCGTTGATGCAGCTCGAGAACATGGTGAGGGATTTCCTGCGCAGGCCGGAGGCGAGGAGCCGTGAGGAGACGGCAGCGCTCGGGGAGGCATTGAGAACAATGGTGGTGCTCCTCGGGCCGTTTGTGCCGCATATCGCTGAAGAACTCTGGGAGGCGCTCGGTGAGAAGGAAAGCATCTTCACGCACCGGTGGCCGAAGTGCATCCCGGAGCTGCTCGAGGAGCCGGAGCAGACAATCGTAGTGCAGGTGAACGGGAAGGTGCGTGGGAGGGTGACCGTCCCGGCGGGAACTGGAGAGGAAAAGGTCATCGAGCGCGCGCTCGCCCATGAGCGGGTGCGGGCGCATGTTGAGGGGAAGCGGATGGTGAAAACCGTCGTGGTCCCGGGGCGGCTGGTGAACATCGTGGTGGAATAGCGTGGGAGCCGCGGATTAATGAAACAATAGATGACACTGCTGTCCAAGATAAATGACTTTTCGGTGGACCCCCCTCAAATATAAGGGCTAAAACGGCGTTTTGGACGATTTTGCGCCTGGTTCATTTTGAGGTCTCAGAAAATGCTGTCCAAGAAATCAGTCCCAAAGATCGAGTTGTACCCCTCCAGGTTCAGCAATCGGCGTCTGGAAGGGTGCATTCAGCCACGCCCACAAATCCCGATAGGTCAACAGGTTGAACCGAAGCATTGCTGCCAGGTTCGACAGACTCCATCTCCAGGTCGCCTTCATCTGGAGGAACTTCAACAGCAGCATCGCGATCAATGCTGTCCAAATCTGCACCTTCACGGCGTTCTCGCTGGTCCCCACGAAGGTCTTGACCTTCAGGTACTGCTTCAGCGCCTTGAAAAAGATCTCGATCTGCCACCGTTCCTTGTAGATGGTGGCTACGGTGCTCGCTGCCAGGTGAAAGATGTTTGTCAGCAGCTCGATCTCCCGTTGATGCTCTTCATCCCAGACCACAATCCGCCGAAGCAGAAAAGGACATTTATCCTGTGCTCCCACCCCCGTCAGCCGGATTGTCTCATCCCGCAGGATGTTTCTCTTTTCCGACTCCCGATGCCGTCGCACCACCCTGTACCGGGCATTCTCCTTCATGCGGCTGACAAAGAGCACTCCCTCCCGCGTCCAGGCTGCAAACAGCCGGTAGTCGTTGTACGCCATGTCCATCGCCACAATCGTCCCCGGCTTAAAATGCAGGTTTCTCGCGGCATTTACCTCATGCGTCTTCCCCTCCGTGACCCATGCCCAGCACGGCAGATACCCTTGATGATCCAGAAGCAGGTGAAGCTTGATCGCCCCCTTTGTCCTTCTGAACTTCGCCCAGTCGAAGGCACTCAGACACAAATCAATAACCGTGGCATCCAGGCTGCGCAACGGGTTCTTGAACCGGAACTTCCGCTTTTGCCCGGCGGCAAGATCCCGGCATTGCGTCAGCAACTGATAAAACAGCGCCTCATATATCCGCCAGGTGCGATGCTCGTTCGCATAGGCAAGGGTCGACCGATGCGGCGCCTTCCTCAATCCCAGATGGACCACCTTCCCCAACGATGTCGCCAGTCCCCCGCATATCTCCCGCAGCGTGTGGGCCGCCCCCATCTGACAAAACAGCATCGCCACAAACTGATCCCAGCACGAAAACCCTTTCGCCCCTCGTTCCCCCTGATGCGCTCGAACAATCCGCTCAAAGTCATATCGGGGGATCAAAGACAACACTTGCGCAAAACAGCTTGCCACCCGTATCATGATGACGCCTCCTTGATGTGGTGTTGCGGTGCGCGTGCACCGCTCCGATGGTTGTGTGAGAACTCCATCTTACCTCATCATGGAGGCTTTTTATCTCAGGTTATTTGACTCCTATTTTGGACAAGAGTGGTATTATATTGTGAGAAAAATCAAGGGAAACGCGGCGAAATAGAACGAGTCAGCTATGGAGGGTACCAATCTGTAGGCGTTCGATTTATCGAACCCGGGCGCGATAAATCGCGCCCCTACGCCACAAGATATTTTACGTTTCCCTCATAATCAACCCATTCCCGAAACAGCATGAAACTGCTCTGTATATCACGGAAATATCCGCCCTCCGTCGGCGGGATGCAGCGGATGAACTATGAGGTCATCCGCAGGCTCGCCGCGGCGACGAATGCGATTGTGATCAAGTGGGGAGGGTCGCAGCTCTACCTCCTGTTCTTCATCTACTGGGCGCTCATTCGATCTCTTCTTCTTCTGCCGAAGAGGAAGAGGCCGGACGTCATATATCTTGGAGACGCATTACTCTCCCCCCTCGGTTTCACGCTCAAGAAAATCCTGCGCCGCCCCGTCGCCGTCACCGCCCACGGACGCGACCTCACATTCCGATTTCCCCTGTACCGTAGGAAGATCGGCTTTTCCCTGAGGAGGCTCGACCTGGTCATCGGCGTCAGCAGGCACACGACAGAGCTCTGCCGTGCCATGGGAGTTCCGCCGGAGAGATGCGTCACCATCAACAACGGGGTCAATCCGGAAGAGCATGTTCCCACGCCGGAGGACATCAGCGCCGCGAGGGAATGGCTCACGGCACGGGGAATTGAACCTGGCATACCCATCATCATGACGGTGGGGCGACTTGTGAAACGGAAGGGAATCGCGCGCTTTATCAGTGAGATATTTCCCCTCCTCACTGCCTCCTTCCCGAAACTCCTCTACATCGTTGTGGGAGAGGGCAAGGAGAGGAAATCGATCGAGAAGGCAATCACAGAGCACCGCTTCGGTGGCAACGTGATCCTTGCCGGTCGGCTCCCCAATCACCTTGTCAGAGGGCTGATGGGCGTTTCCAAAGTTTTCGTGATGCCCAACATAGCCGTGCCGGGCGACGTTGAAGGATTCGGCATCGCAGCACTTGAAGCGAGCTGTGCGGGGCTCCCCGTCATAGCCTCAGACCTTGAGGGCATCAGGGATGCGGTGACCGATGGAGAGAACGGGTTTCTCATCCCCCCTGGCAATCCCAGAAGATTCGCCGCTGCTATTGAGATGCTTCTAACAAATGAGCGAAAGAGGCAGGAGGCCGGGGAGCGCGCCAGGAAGTTTACCGCTGAGCACTATAGCTGGGACAAGGTGGCCAAGAACTATCTGGTGAAGCTAGAGAATATTACTAAAACTCGAAACACTAAACCATAAATCCCAAACAAACACAAAACACAAATTTTCAAAAAAGTTGTTTTGGTTTTGGATTTTGTATTTTGGATTTATTTAGAGTTTCGTGTTTCGAATTTCGGGTTTCATGGGTAGTGAACAACAGGTTAGCAGTGCAATATCTGTGTTCAACTCTGGTCCACATTTGACACTATCCTTGAAATGACTTGCGCCACTCCTCTTCCAGTGCCGCCATGTCGCGCGAGATCGTCTTGCTCAGCGCCTTGTCAATGCCATCACCCGCGTCGATGTTGTCGAGGATCCTCCTGACATTATAGACGCCGTAGCGGTCGGCAATGAACTTCACAACCGACAGGGCCTCGCAGTATGCCAGGCCGAGTTGCGCCGACGAGGTGTTTTTCAATACTGCCGACAATTCCTTGAGCGGAATAAATGTTCCCTTCTGCAGGGCCTCGCTGATCTGGGCCTCCTTATTTTTTTCCCAGGCCTCTGACTCATACTCCGCGATCCCTTCATTGAGCCAGAGCGGGCAGCGGTTGTGCGTCAGGAAGTGCACCGCGCCGTGGGCGTACTCGTGCATGAGCACGCGCCGCAGCATATCCCTGTCCCTGTCGGTGTCCAACCCGCCCACGGGCACCCGTATCTTCCCGTCGTAGACACCGCCGACATTTTTAGGCTTGTCGAGCAGGTCGCGGAACTGGCCCCCCGAGTAGATGACCACCGCTATTTTCTGGCGTGGATAAAAATTCAAATCAGAACCGACCTTCCCCCGCGCCTCTTCGAGCGCGTCGATCACCGCCCTCCCGACGCGATAGTCCTTCTTGCCGTCAAAGCTCACCGTGAAATTCACGTGGCTGTCCACGTCGAACTCTTTCTCCACGGAATACTCGCGCTCGATCTTCTGGAGCACCGACTGGACCTCCGTATCGGAGGGGATGAGTCTGGCCGCGATCCTGAGCTCGTCGAGCGCCTCCTTCATCTGCCCCTTCCAGTAGAGGATGAGCCCGCTCATCTTCCGCGCCAGGGCGTTGTCGGGGTCGCTGCTCAGGGCGCCCCTGAACTCGTCCAGAGCCTCTTCGCGGCGATTGTCCTTATAGAGCGCGATCCCGAGGTTGTTCCTCAACACCGCACTCCCGGGCTTGAGGCTCACCGCGGTTTCCAGGACTGAGACAGCCTCGTTGTATCGCCCGGCGCGTATGTGGACGTTGGCGACATCGTTGTATGCCGCCGCCAGGTTGTTTTTGAGCGCCTCGTCCCCAGCCCCTAGGCTGATCGCCTGATCAAGCCAGTGCACCGCATCCTGCAATTCACCCCGCACGATGAGCTCCTCGGCCTGCCTCAGGTATGCACTCGCAAGGTTCACGGCGATGGTGCCGCTCTTCGGGTCAATGCGCCTCGCGGCCTCAAGCTTGGCGACCGCCTTCTGGAGCTCACCCTTGTTGATACACTCCACTCCCTCATTGTTGAGGATGAGGGCGTCATTGCCCTGAGCGCGCCCGTCCACCACAAACATTGTGGTGAGCGCGAGAAAAATACCGGCACCCGCGCTGAGGAGAGCGAGTCTAGTCTTTCGAGTCATAGCTGTACTCCAGAATCTCTATTTTGAGGGCCCCGATCAGGTTCAATAGTTTCGCCTGCGAGAGGAGATCGCCGCTCGCGAATTTGATGTGCGTGGCGTCTGCCTGACTCTGGCCGAATGTCGGATCAACAGCAACCCATTTCCCCACGAACGCCTCCGCCCACTGGTGATAGTAGAAGCCGCCATCTTCCCCGCTGCAGATAATACCCGAGACCTCCCGCGCGGGGAGACCCGCAGCCCGTGCGAGCGCGACGTAGAGGACGGAGTGCTCGGTGCAATCCCCCCCGCGGCTTGCCAGGACATCGAGGGCGTTGGAGAACGAAGCGCTGAAACGCTTTGTGAGATTCTCATATACCCATTTCACGATCGCATCGCTCGCCTTGAGGGCGTCGCACTCATCGCCGACAATGGCGCGCGCCCGGGAGACAATCTCGGGGGCGTCGCTCTGGACAAATATGCTCGGATCGAGATCAGATGAAAAATCCGCTTTCTCAAGTGGGAGCTGCGGTATCTCTATATCAGAGAGATCCTCAATGTTCACGACGAGCAGCGCGTCGCCGCGTGGCTGAATGTCATATCGCTGCCTTTCGGATTGTATGAAAAGTGAGCGGTCTTTGACACCGCTCAACCGCGCCCTCATCTCCGTTACTTCCGAGGGATCTTCGATAGGTCTGTTCGGCGTGATCACCGTGGAGAGGATGATGTCGCTCCGGTAATCTATGTTCTTCGCTGTTTTTTCATCCTCCAGACGCATGATGAATCCGCCCCCGACCTCCGTCTGGAGCACTTCCCCATCTGATTGCAGCAGCGAGGTTGAGGTGACCCCCATCTCCTTGAGCGTCGTCTCAACCACGTAGGTCTCAGCGGGTACGCCCTGCATGATTTTCTCTTGGATCTCTTTAATACGGCTCACCGCCGTGATGGTTTTCTGGAGCGCGGGCTGGTACTGAGAGAAGCTGATCTCATCTCCAACCGTCGCCCCTTCCTTGACGAGGCGCTCTTCTGCGATGTAATCCTCGAAGCGCTCTCTAGGGATCTCCACGGTGGATGAGCGCTGCTTTCCCCCCACAATAGAGGTCACGTGCATTGTGCCATTCTTCATCCGGCCGATGAATTTCATCCTGCTCTCACCGGCATTCGTGTCACTGATAAAAAACGCGAGGCCCTCGCCGAGAACGTACGTTCGCTTCTCCGTGATGGTCATTTCCTGGGGGACGCCGAGCATTTTCACCTGTGCGTGAAAGGTGAACGCGACGGTGATAGCCGGCTTCCCCTCATAATGCTCCTGGCTGATCTCGCTCCTCGCGTAGCCTATCTTCTGCTCCTTGAAGTATACTCCATACCACCGTTCACCCAGATAATTTTTAACATTTTCCGCCGTAAGCGAAGGCTTGTAGACCGGCCTGCCGCCCGGGCGGGGCGGCGCGGCGCATCTCACGCCGGACAGGCATATGATTGCAAGGGCCGCGATAAAAGGCCTCGTAAATTTATTCATCTCATTTATTCCGGTTATTCCGTATATGATAAACTATTCAGCAGCGTATTACTCGCGAAAAATTGCATCGGCGTGATCATCGCCAACATACGCGCGCTCACCTCTCTATCTCCTTAACCAACCTCACTGCGAGACACCCATTGCCTGCTTTCCGGAGTAAAGCGTGACGGATAGAGATCAAGATAGCCAGCAACAGGAAGGGCGCTGAGGGGATGTGCGTGATATCTTTGAGGAAGACAATGTGTGAGAGGGTTACGCATTGTGTTTCCTCATTCTACCCCATGGATTCAGCCCGTTAAAAATAGCGCCCCATAATCCCACGACGAGAAACGCCAGCCCGCCCCAGCGCTGCCAGCGGGCTAACGCCCCACTATCCGGCTCGACGTAGTATCGGTCGGGCTTCCCCGGATTGTAGTGCACCGTTACGCGTTTCCCTGCGGGATATTTTGCGGCATACCGCTCGGCTCGCGACCTATTGCCGAACCTTTTGAGCGGAAGGACACTGATCCTGTTTCCCCGATACGGCATCCCCTGCACCTCATATGAAACAATTATCTTCGGGGCATATCGCCTCCCATGCCTTCCTCGCTCAGCTTTCACCCCTGAGTTGAGAACTATCCCCTCTGTCACAGGCCAATTCTCGGCTCGCCGGGAGGCATGATCAACCCATGTGGCAAGGAGCGAGATAGCAACACCAACAGCGAGCACATTGATGAAATAGGGACGGAAGCCGGTGTGGGCATCGATCACGTGGAGGCCGTGAAACTCGCCTTTCTGAAAAGGCTCTCCAGTATGATTCTCCACAGCGTATAGATAAAGAGCCGCTTTCCAAATAAAGCTCAATGTTCTGAAGCAAATGAGTAGAAATACAAGATACACACCGAGCACAATTCCGATATAGACGACGAACGGCTCACCATATCCATGCAGTTGCGCGAGCGGCATAATGGAGAAGACCATGAGCGGGAATATCAACGCGACCAACAAAGCTCCGACGGAGAACTGGCCGGTAAATGTTTCTCCCCATTTTTGCCGCACGATCTCAATAGAGCGCGCGATAACCTTCTTCGGCCCCCCTCCCTCAAATACAATCACGGGAAGCGCAAACAACGTCACGACATCCCATGTCAATCCACCCAACCACGCAAGCATCCTCTTCCTTTTCTTGAGGACGCTCATAACTACCGCTACAATCGCAACTACTGCCGACCATTTGAGGATGGACAGCATCCGTGCACGGGCCGCGTTCAGGCCGTCCGTGATAGTGGCCCTTCCAGTCTTTATACTGTCATAGGTGCAACGGATCAGCGCGGCCCCGAAGAATGCATCGGTGAAAAAGAGACCGAAGCAGAAGATGAACAGGCCCACAACATAGCAGCCCGACATGGAAGCAGCCGAACATTTCAGACTATCCAGGAATGGGAGCAACTGACCATTCCCCTTTATGCACAAGAAAAGGGAGATGATCGAAAAAAGAAAGCCTGCGATAAATAAAAGGCTGAAAAAGAGCGAGAGCAGCGGGAAGACGATGAGTTTTTTGTGCGCTAGTAGAAGCGCGTAGCTCTTGTAAAAAATTGCCAAGCCGCGACTAATACGCCCTTTTCTGGGGGAGGGTCCTCTCTCATAGCCATTACTTCTGATCAGTTCCACGCCTAACCTCCTTTCAGGCACCTACCGCTTCCCATGGGTCCGCGACCGGCCCCTGAGAGCACGATGGCCATGACGACTCCTGAATAGCCCTCTTTCGCACGCGACGACGAACCCTTCCGCAACACCCTTAAGGCCCTCCCACTCTTTTCGTATCCTTGCTGCCTCGCCCTTATCAATAGTGCCATCGTCAACGGTGCTTTTTGACACCTCTTCTAATATAGACCGGTGATGGAAAAAGGCCCAAGTCGGCCGCGATGGATTTTACCCCGATCTTGCCGATTGCCCTTTTGAGCGCCTCGTACGATTCCATGCCATACCCTCTCTCATTGTCATCATTTTACTGTAACAAGCTCCGGCGCGGAGATGACATTACAAAGCGATGCTATTTTTATAACGCTCCAGTGGCGGCGCGTGATTCTCACACATGTCAAACATGAGCCCCTACAGCCTATTGTGCGCAGAAAGGGATGGAATTCCTGATTTTTTCACACCTTCTGTCCTATTACGCAGGCCCGGGTTTTCGTCCAGCCCCCATGCGCGAGATTATGCTATAGTGTCATCCTCAGGCAACGAGGGAATTCCTTCGGTCAATCCACTAAGAACCGGACACAATGGCCATCACCCACCACCCTATCGCGATCATCGGCGCCGGCCCTGCCGGCTCGTCGCTGGCATTCCTCCTCGCCCGCGGAGGACTCCCGACTCTCCTCTTCCATGCCCCGGGAGAGGAGAAACACTGTGGCGGGGGGATCCCCGCGCGCACGCTTGACGAATTCCCGTGGCTTAATGAATTGACGTTCCCCCGCAGGGAGATTTGCCGCATCACACTGATATCGCCCAATGGCGTATCCTGCGACCTTGAACTCACAAGGCCTATAGGAATCGTTGCGCGCTCCAGTTTTGACGAGGAGCTCCGTCAGTGCGCGCGGCGTTCGGGCGTACGCATACTCAACGAGAGGGTGCGCTCACTGCAGCGAAATGGGCGGGGCTGGCTCATACGCACGGATATTGCTGAATACCACGCCGCGTTCCTGGTCGGGGCCGATGGGGCGGGGAGTCTTGTGCGCCGCACGCTCTCGGCTCGACTCCCTACCTCTTCGCTTTCCCTCTGCGCGGGATACTATTTCACACCCCCTGATGAGGAGAGGATCACCATCGGCTTCCTCAAGAGAAGGGCTGCCTATGCCTGGGTTTTCTCGCGGACTGGCTCTGCCTCCGCCGGGATCGTCGCACCGCTCGCCGGGAGCGACAGGAACACACTGCTCGGAGAACTGCGGTCGTGGCTCGGCAGGGCATTCCCCGCCTATCGATTCGACTACTCAACGCCCTATTCAGCCCTTGTGCCGACCTACACGCCCGATACCGGCGCACCGTCCGGCAACGGATGGGCGCTCGCCGGCGACGCAGCGGGCGTCGCGGATCCCCTCACGAGGGAGGGAATATATTTTTCCATCAAATCAGCCGAGATCCTCGCCACCGCCTTCCTGAACGGCCATCCTGAGGATTACGGGAGAATGCTCACCGCACTCCTTGAGAAGCGCCACCGTGCCGCGCTTTTCCTGAGGAGGTACCTACTTATGCTATTCTTTACCGAGCGCGCTGTGAGACTGATCAGGAAACGTCCTTTTGCCCAATGCGCTATGGAGCGATTTTTCTCCGGCTCGCTCAGCTATGGCATATTAAGCCGCGATATGCTCACATCTCTCTTCAGATAACTGAGATTGTATCATACAGACCCGTTGCTAATTAAGGAAATACCGCGCTCTGACGCTAAAATTCATGCGGTTTCTGGTTGATTTCTCTTTGGTTGATTTCTCTTGAAAAAGTCTTGCTCTTTTAATAATATGGCCCCGTAAAGGAGGTAGTGTTATGAAGATCAAGCAGGGAGACGTGCTGGTGTGCGGCCCCGAGGCCGGTTGCGGTATAAAGGTCGTCGTCATTGAGGCATGCGAAGAATTAGATTGCGATCTGAAGTGCTGCGGAAAGAATATGGTACTTGCTCAGAAACAAGAGAATCCTGATGTCTGGAAGCAGTATCGCAAAGAAATCGAGACCGAGGGATGGCAGAAGCACGCCACGCCAAAGAAGAAATAGCTTCTGAAGGTTTAGCTATATCGCATCAGTAAAAGAGGCTCTTCAAAAGAGCCTCTTTTATTTTGTCCCGCCGCGTCCATCCGATCGCTTATGATCGCCGAATACTATTCTATTCTTAATGGAATTCACATTTGTTATAGTCTGACGTGCCGGTTTGCCGGTTGATACGATAGCCCCTCCATGAACTACGAATAATATAGAAATGTTTTGCCCTGGCGTATGAACACATCTATCCGCTCCGTCTCCATGCAAGGCATCTCAAAAAGGGCTTTTATCCTCTTCATGCTCCTATGGGTTGTCTTCCTCGCCGTGCAGCAGGGGGATAACTTTGACGAGTCCGAACACGCGCACGACGCCTGGCTTATGGGGTGTGCAGGAAAACGACCGTACAGGGATTTCTTTCAGCATCATAACCCCCTTCTATGGGATCTGTTGAAGGCATACTACCTCCTCGGGGGGACAGGCCCTTCAATTCTATATTACGGCCGGGCGCTTGTGGTGATCAGCGCGCTCATCTTTGCTTATGGTCTCACGACGCTCGCAAAGAGATGGTCATCATAAGGCGGATTATTTTGGGGAAACATGTCAGGTGTTTTCACCATTGCGTTTTTTTCCTGTTTATTCCCCAGGTTGTTTGTAATAAGATCGGAAATCGCCGGCTTGATGTTTTTCACAGGTTCGCTCATTCTATGGATTCGCCCACAGGGTGGTTCAGGAATGGTATAAAAAACGTACAAATCCCTTAAAGGATTTTCTCTCCGGTATGTTCTTCGGCGCGGCGCTCTACGCGAGCCCTCGCTTCATACCGCTGTGTGGCGTATTTGTACTATTCCCCGCTGAGAGTCTCACGTCACTTGAATTGAATCTGAAGCGCCTGATAAATCTCCTCCTCGGGTGCGTCGTATTTATCATCGGTTATAGCGCGGTCATGGGGTATTCTCTTTCTCAGCTCTGTTTTAATATCCTTTTCACTGTTGTATTGGGGAAAGTTGGAGACGGCTATTCTGGGCTCGTGACCAACATTCTATGCCATGCCGATGGTGGATTACGAGAACCGGGTGGGCACCACGGTGCATAAGGTAAAAGAGAAGTGGGGATTCGATCTTCCCGAGTGCAATTATCTCAACGATATTGTCACTCAGCGACCCGTGCTACTTGACTTCATAATGGTTTATGTCCTGCCCAGGAGCGACCGGCCTGAATTTATCAAAATAATGAACCGGGACTACTATCCCTGTCCGCATTTCCGAGACATCGGCATCCTCAAGAACAGGCCAGCACCTGACATCCACTGAGAATACCAGCCGCACTCCCATCGGCTGCAGCCAGGGAGATGGGATTATTGAGCCTCGTTAAAAACACAGGAGACCGAACTGCGCCCGGGCTTTCTCTTAAAGAGAGGCCCACTTTTGAATGTGCGGGGACCTGAATCGCTACTGGCTGGTGATTGTATTCTCGAGGAATGTGGCGAGGTGTTCACCCATCATCGAATACGGGAGGATGATCTCCGTGGCTCCCGCGTGCTTTAGTTTCTCAACCTGGCCGGGGGAATCGGCAATGGCGACGATTTGCGCCTCCGGCGCGAGCGCGCGGCAGGTCTTCACGAGACGGAGGTTATCAATCAGGAGAGTCCGCGGTTACTCATTGTTTGTTCATGAGTAGTTCAGGCTAAGCGAATTGGAGATTATTCTGCTAAACCCGGGCCGCTTGCCTGTCGCACAGCCCCGCCTGTCACGCGCATAAAAAAAGCCCTGGTCTCAACGACGAGACCAGGGCCTTCATTCGCCAGTTCAATGTTACGATTTCTGTCGAACAACATTTACTGCCTGTTGGCCTTTACGACCAGGGGCGATGTCAAATTCCACAACCTCACCTTCGTTGAGGGTTTTGAAGCCCTCTCCGGTAATTGAGCTGTGGTGCACAAACAAATCTTCACCTTCCTCGGGCGTGATGAAGCCATAGCCCTTGCGGTCGTTAAACCACTTTACTGTACCCTTAGCCATTACAACCAGCTCCTTTCCTACAAGCCTGTACTCCCTACCGTCATGCACCCGCGTGCAACCCCAGGTATCACGAGGCAGGTTTTCATGGCTTACCTTGCCCTGGCTCAAAAAAAAGACCGCGAGTTGAGTACTACCATCACGGTCAAAGGCTACGCTCCCCATTTGAACCAAGGCGATACCCTAACTTTAATAACTGATAGTTTATCAAACCGATTAATCCCGTCAATAGAAAAATTGCATTTTTCACCCGCGGTTCTCACCACGAATAGCACGAAGAAAAAGTAGGTTAATAAGCCTATTCCTCTCTCTTCGTGACCTTCGTACTACAAGTGTGCAAAACTTTTTAATTTGAGAAAGTTTTTCGCTTGGTATTCGTAATTTTCTCTACCGTAGAATGTTGTGTTCAGTGAATTCAGTGTCCCTGCCCGCCGGCAGGCAGGTTCAGTGGTAAAAATTGGGGAATGTCCCCATGTCCCCCCCATTTTCCGCATTGACGAACGGCACGGGAATGACTATACTGTTTTCCCGCGACGCTCACTTATACAAGAGAGGTGAATCGCCATGAGAGCATATGAAATTATTCTCAAGAAGAGAGACGGCCGCACGCTCGACAGCATGGAAATCGAATTCATGATCTCCGGGTACACAAAGGGGACCATCGCCGATTATCAGATGGCGGCATTCCTCATGGCGGTCTTCATCCGCGGGATGGACTCCCAGGAGACCACCGCTCTCACGCTCGCAATGCTCCACTCGGGAGACACTATAAATCTCAGCGCTATCGGGAAAAAGACGGTTGACAAACATTCCACCGGCGGCGTGGGAGACAAGACGAGCCTCGTGCTCGCGCCGGTGGTGGCTGCGAGCGGCATCCCGATCCCCATGATGAGCGGGCGCGGCCTCGGCCACAGCGGCGGCACGCTCGACAAGCTCGAATCGATCCCCGGTTTCCGCACGAATCTCACCGAGAGCGAGTTCGTCGCGGCGGTGAAGACGGTGGGGCTGGCAATCATCGGCCAGACGAGGAGTCTTGCTCCCGCCGATAAGAAGATCTACGCGCTCCGCGATGTCACGGCGACGGTGGACAGCATCCCCCTCATCTGCGGGAGCATCATGAGCAAGAAACTCGCCGCGGGACCAGACGCGTTCGTCTTTGACATCAAAACCGGCGGGGGCGCGTTTATGAGCACAATGGAGTCCGCGGAAACGCTCGCACGTACGATGAACGCGGTGGCGCACAACATGAAAAAGGATGTGGTGACGCTCATCACCGACATGAACCAGCCGCTCGGCTACGCGGTCGGCAACGCACTTGAAATCCGCGAGACACTCGCCGCGCTCGAAGGCCATCCCCCCGCCGACCTGAAAGAACTGGTCCTCGGTCTCGCGAGCTGGATGATGGTATTCGGCGGCGCGGCAAAGACGCCGGAAGAGGGATACCGGATCGCCGAGGGGAATCTCATGAGCGGCAAGGGGCTTGAGAAGTTCAGGCAGATGGTGGCCCAGCAGGGCGGAGACCCCGAAATCGTGGATGATCCCGATATCCTCCCGACTGCACAGCACACGGAGGAGATTGCCGCCGCCAAGGACGGTTATATCACCGCAGTCAATGCCCTCGAAATAGGCCTATGTAGCGTGGCCCTTGGCGCGGGGAGGGAGAGCGTGGATTCGAAGATAGACATGGCGGTGGGATTTCTTATCAATAAGAAGATCGGAGACAGGGCGAAAAAGGGAGAAAGCCTCATCACCGTGCATTACAACGACCGGAAGAAAATGGAAGCGATCAAACAACGCCTGGAAAAGGCCTTCACGATAGGCGAAAAGGCCGTGAAAAAGCCCCCGATGATCTACAAAGTGATAAAGCCATAATTCAAACGATGCATCCCTCTGCCGCAGAGACAATTGCGGTGCGGCAATGCCTCAGTCTTAGGGGGTATGATAGAGTATATGTCATACCCGCGAAAGCCTGTCTATGCCGAAGCGGTCGCTGACGCTCCAGAGCTTTAGCGACGGGGCGCTTCGCGCAGGCAGGCGGGTATCCAGCACTAAATCCTCTCATAACCTACTCTTGGCGTTATTTTTCTCTTGCGCGCATAAGACCGAAATGATAGAGTTGCACAATCTAGGAAAGGAGGTGTGTAGATGAAGTGGCTATCAGCAGTGGTGGTACTCCTGGTGGCGCTGCCCTTGGTGTGCTGCTCGACCCTCTACGCTAAGGGTAAAAAGGGAGCACTCAAGGAGGGAGAGAAGATTGACATTAACACAGCGAGTGCGACTGAGTTAATGAGGCTCCCGGGGGTCGGCGAAGTGAAATCGGAAAAAATCATTTCCAACCGTCCCTACAGTAGCGTTGAAGATCTTAAAACAAAAAAGATCGGTGTGGGAGACAAAACGCTCGAAAAGTGGCGTCCTAATTTGACCTGCAGTGGAGCCGCAGCACCCGCAGCAGCAGAAGTGAAGGCAGAGCCGGAGAAGAAGGTTGAGCCGAAAGAGGCTGCGCCGGAGATGCCGAAAGAGGAGATGCCGAAGACGGAATAAGTTCTTCCCGCTTTAGCACAAAAGGGGAACCCGCAAGGGTTCCCCTTTTTTCTTCTCTACGCATACGCTCACGACGAGGTCGCGCGAGAACATCACTGTAACTTAAATCGCGAGAGTAGTCCCGTCGGGAATACAAAGTTTTTCGCGCCGAGCATCTCTGCGCCTTTTTCAGTGAGTATTGCGAACATCAGGCGGCTCCGCGCAACCGCTCTCTCCCCGCAGCTTATGAGGCACTCCACGCTCGCCCCTTCCTCGCGCAGCTCTTCCACTCCGGCGTGGATAATGAGCCTGTCGCCGGGGCGGGTGATCGCGAAAAATTCCGCGCTGTCGATCTTGGCGAGGATGACATCTCTTTTGAAATTGACGCTCTTCCCGACGAGGATGCCGGCGGTCTGCGCCATTGATTCTATGAGGAGGCTGTGCGGCATGATCGGGAAGCCGGGATAGTGGTACTCAAGGTAGTCCGCGTTGGAGGGGACTGTTTTTACCGCCCTGGCGTACTCCCCCTCCTTGAGCTCGAGTATATCGTCAATGTGGATCCAGCGCATAAAATGACAGGATTACATGGTAAGGATTAAGTAGTAAGCACTTATTTCTTACTGCTTAGTGCTTAATCCTTAATCCTGGCTGTTATTTTGAATTTCCCCATATGAATGCCTGTGCGATGGTGTGGTTCCCCGCCGTGGACACGCAGGCTTCCACGCGGGAACCGCCCAATGTCCTCAGCCTTTGGAGAGCCTGACCGCGCAGGGTTACTGACCACCGGCCGTTCTCTCCCCTCGTGGCGCACACCTCGCTCCATCTCATCCCCTGGCCCCATCCTCTTCCCAGTGATTTAAAAACGGCCTCTTTTACTGCAAACGCGCATGCCATTCTCCTGATGAGGCATCGGCTGGCATTGAGGGGAGCTGCACTCCGCGCATTCCCGGCTCTCGCGAGTTCAGGAGGACCAAATACACGATTCAGCCGTAGCGGTCCGTAAGAAAGCAGCGTGCGCACCTTGCTGATCTCTACAACATCAATGCCAATGGCGACAAGCTCACTTGAGCACGTTCGCGACATAACGGTTGATGAGATCAACGGTGAAAAGGCTCGAAAAATTGCTTACGCGGGGGTCTTTTTCAAACGCGGCGAGATTCGCGTACGGCATGCGCTTCCTGAGTTCCTCTAGCCCCTGCGCGGTGACTTTCCCGTCTTTCACAAAGGTGCTATTGGCGAGGATGTTGTCAGGGAAAAGCCCTCCACGGGGTATTTTGATACCGAAGGCCTTTTCCAGCCTGAAGACAATGTCAAGAAAGTCGATTGATTCGGCGCCGAGGTCGTCCATGATTCTCGCCTCGGGCTTGATTTCCTCTTCATCAACGCCAAGCGCCTCCACCATACAGGTTTTGACCTTTTCATACACCTCGTTCTGATTCGCCATTGTCGCCTCCTGAAATTGCAAAACAAGCGTCAGTATTTTACCGCAGAGCCCAGTCCACCGTCTACATCTATTACTTGTCCCGTGATGTACGAGGCTGCGGGAGAAGCCAGAAAGAGGACTATCCCGACGATATCCTCCGGCACCGCGAAGCGGCGCATGGGGATGGATTTTTTGAGCCCATCGCCCGCGAGCCCCCTCACCGTCGCGCTCATGTCCGTGATCACCATCCCCGGCGCCACGGCGTTCACGGTGATATTTTTGGGGGCGAGTTCCAGGGCAGCGGCGCGCGTGAGGGCATTGAGACCCGCCTTTGATGCGGCATAGTTCGCCTGCCCCCTTCCCCCGCAATTCCCTGAGATGGATGATATATTGATGATCCTCCCCGTCCGTCTCAGCACCATCCCTTCGACCACTGCTTTCATGCAATGGAACGCGCCGGTGAGGTTTGTTTCCACCACTGCGCGCCAATCTTCGACGGGCATTGAGGCGAGAAGGGAATCTCTCACGAGGCCGGCACAGTTGATCAGGATATCAATTTCCCCCAGCTGATCCTTGATCTTCGCCACCGCGTCATTGACCGATTTCCACGCGCCGATATCGCAGCAGAGCGCCATCCCGCGAGATCCCCTCGTTTTAATTTCCTCCAGCGTGCGGCGCGCGGCGTCGTGATTTTTTTCGTATACAAGCGCCACTGAAGCGGCGCGCTCAGCGAATGCCAGGGCAATCGCCTTCCCTATCCCTCTGGATCCTCCGGTGACCACCACTACCTTGTTCTTGAATTCGGCTTCCATCAAAGGCCCCAAAAGGAAGTCTCCATTTCCATAAACGGTAATATATATTCCCAAAAGAGCAGAAGCTATACAGAGGTCTCTTTCCCCTCGTGCACCCCCTGTTGAAGCGCCTTAAAGCTTTCTCTCGCACTCCATGAGGGCCGCGAGACGCCCCTCGAAGAAGCGTGATATTTTCTCGTCAACCTCATTCAGGCGAGGACATAACTCGCTCAAGGGCTGAGACTTGAGGACGAACCGGCCTACCACGGCGTTCCGGCCCTTCACCTTCCCGCTGCCCTTGAAGACGACACCATTCCCGCTGCGATTCACAACGGCAACCTCAAGCCGCAGCTCGTCTCCCGGCCTTACCACGCTGCCATAGCGCACCGCTCTCACTTCGCGCAGGAGAAAGACCGAGTGCGAAAATCCCTCGCTCAACCGCAGCAGCCACGCACCCGCCTGTGCCAACGCCTCAAGCATCAGCACCCCCGGCATGATCGGAAACGCCGGGAAATGATCAGCCAGGTACCCCTCGCAGAGCGACAGTGTCTTGAGGGCCGTAATGTGCTTTCCCTTCTCGTAACTTACAATGCGGTCGATCATGGAGAAAAACATAAAAACCTCTCAAATGACAAATACCAAATGACAAAATAATTTACTTCGCCACGGTTTTGTCATTTGTCCTTTGGTATTTGTCATTTGGATTCCGGTATTTGTCATTAGTGCTTTGTCATTTGCACTGTATCATCTGCCCTTTTCTTCCCGTGCCCCTTGCCAAATTTCACCGATACCACCTTTGAAACACCGGACTCCTCCATGGTGATACCGTACATCACGTCCGCCATGCTGATGGTGCGCTTGTTATGAGTCACGATAATGAACTGAGACTCTTTCAAGAAGTGACCAATGAGCGCCAGGAAACGATTGATATTCGACTCGTCCAGCGGCGCATCAATCTCGTCCAGGACACAGAAGGGGCTCGGCCGCACCTTGAAGATCGCGAACAGCAGCGCGATTGCGGTCAGGGCTTTCTCCCCGCCGGAGAGAAGGGAGATGTTCTGCAGATTCTTCCCGGGGGGGCGGGCGACGATGTTCACCCCCGCCTCAAGAATGTTCACCCCCGCCTCCAGAATCAGATCGGTGTTGCCCCCGTTGAAGAGCTCCTTAAAAATCTCTTTGAAGTTCGCCCTGATCGCCTCGAACGTCGTCGTGAACATCCGCGTCGTCTCGACATTCATCTTGGCAATTGCCTTCGCCAGCGAATCTTTTGCGGTGAGCAGGTCATGCTCCTGGTCGGTGAGGTATTTCAAGCGATCTTCGAGCTCCTTGTGCTCATCGATGGCGACCATATTGACAGGCCCGATACGCGCGAGCTTCTCTTTCAGCTGGGCGATTGTCCCCGCTACCTCAGTCCAGTCGCTGATCTGCTGGTCGATCCCGGCACTGGTCAGATCCTCCCCATACTGTTCGCTGATCCTCTCAATGATACCCCTGCGCGCCGCCCCGTCTTCGGCCAGTGCCACCTCGAGCCGCGAGATCTCATCTTTAATGTCGTTAAGCGATGATACTTGCTCCTTGAGCAGTTCGTCAATCTGTGTCTGCCGCTGGTACGCGGCTGCCTTCTTTTCTTCCCGCTGCTGTGCATCTGTATCTGTCGTTACTCTTTCATCGATAAGCGATTCGACCTCACCGCGCAGTGTTTCTATTTCCGCAGCGAGCTCGCGGCGGCGGGAAGCCGCTCTGAGCTTCTGGTCCTCCCTGGTCTTGAGGAGATCCCCTGTCTTCTCGATCTCCCTCGTCACCCGTTCGAGGTTTGCGCGCCGACTATTCTCTTTTTCACGCGCCGCGGCGAGGAGCATCTTCAATTCGGTCACCGACACCTGGAGCTCCTCCTGCTCCTTTGCGTAGGCATCCAGCGCCCGCTGCTGGGATCCCAGCGCCTCCTGTGTATCCGCCTCTCTCTTCTCATTGGCGGCAATCTCTTTCCCGAGATGCTGCCGCGTGAGCGATGATTCCCGCTGTACCGCCTCGATCTCAGCAGCCTCTTCCTTCGCCGCCACACGTTCGCCCTCAAGATGTTCGAGAACCGCGGTCGTACGCAGCTCCTCTGTCCGTGCCTCTGCGAGTTCGATCTCGCTCCGATGCAGCTTCTCGCCGGCGCTCGCGAGCGTGCATTCCAGCTCACGCCGGCTCTTTTCAAGTTCTTCCGCCCGGCAATGGGTTTCAGCGCTGCGCGCGCGGAGCGACTCAACCTGCGCCCGTACCTGTTCGATCTCGTGCTCCCTTGTGACAATGGGCAATGCCCCGCGTGTGCGGTTGCGCACGCTCACCTGCCCGCGCGCAACGAGCAGCTCTCCTGAACATGTGGCGAGCTTCACACCGGGACAACACACCCCGAGGATTCTCAGGGCATCGTCAAAGGTGGAAACAACATAGATGTCCCTGAGGAGATACCTCGCGACAGTGATAAAATCGTCATCGACCGCCACAAAATCAAGCGCGCTCCCCCGCAGCCCTTCCCCATGAGGCGCCTCCGCAGGAGGGCTGTCGAGGAGCTCGGCAATGGGGAGGAAAGAGGCATCAGCGCTCCCCTTCAAGAACGAGATCGCCGCACACACGTCTTCCATCGAGCGTGCGATGATACATCGCAGCGCGTGGCTCAGCGCTGCTTCCAGAGCCAGTTCGTAACCTGGGTGAGCGCGTATTTTTTCCGCCACCACCCCCATGATGCCCTCGAGCGCTCCCCCGCCACGGTTCACCTCGCGCATGATGATCCGAACACCCTCGGGAAATCCCTCGCGGGCATCCCTGTACCGCTCGAGGAGCTCACGCTGCGATTCCGCGTGCGCGAGGGCCTTCTCGTTCTTCAGCCGCTCCTCGCCCATTTCAACTTCGGCTCGTCGCGCGTCGCGCATGCGCTCCTGCGCGCGCTCCAGTTCCTTTGCCGCAGCCGCTCGCGCGGCCTCCAGCCCCCTCCGGCTGGCCTGTTTTCCCTGGGACTCCTTCCCCGCCAGTTCAATCTTTTCCGCGAGTTCCCGCTCCTCGACCTGCAGCCGCGTGGCACGGAGCGTGGCGTTCTTGGAATTGAGCGTGCTGCTCGCAAGTTCATTCTTGCACCGCGAGCTGAGGTTGATGATATCGATGAGTTCGGCCCTCCGCCGGTTTTCTTCCGCCTCACCCTCGCGCAGATTGTTTCTGACCCGCTCGAGCTCGCCCATCGCCGCCTCGAGATCGGCGCTCGCGCTCTGGTACCCACGCGCCGCTTCTTCAAGCGCCCCCCTCAGATCCCCTTCCTCTTTTCGCAGCGCCTGGAGCGCCCCGTTGAGTTCCTCAATCTCTCTCCCGTAGAGCTCCTCATTTTCCCCAAGCTCCTGGATCAACCGCTCGTTTGTCTCGATCCGACTGCGGTTGTGCTCGATGCTGCCGCTGACCCCCGCGCGCCGCGCCTGCACCGTGCCGAGCTCCCGGTCAATCGAGTGGAGGTGCTCCCTGAGAGAAACCTGCTCGGCTTCGAACTCCTCAATGCGCTTCCGGATCTCCTCCTCCCGCCGCTTCGCCGAGTCGCGCGATCCTTCGGTTCCCCGGATCTTCAGGTCAATGTCCGAAAGGCGCTTCGCGCCGAACTGGATCTCGAGCCCCTTGAGCGCATCTCCGACCTCCTTTGCCCTCCGCGCCCTGGCCGCCTGCCGCTCGACGGAGGCGAGCTGCCTCCTCACCTCCTTGATGATGTCGCTCAATCGGAGAAGGTTTTCCTCCGTCGACTCGAGCTTGCGGAGTGCTTCTCTCTTTTTTTCTTTATACTTGGTAATCCCCGCAGCCTCCTCAAAGATGAATCGCCGGTCTTCAGGCTTTGAGCTGAGCACCATGTCCATTTTCCCCTGTTCGATGATCGAGTACGCACTCAGGCCTATCCCGGTCCCCATGAAGAGATCGTCAATATCTTTGAGACGGCAGGGATTCTTGTTGATAAAGTACTGACCCTCGCCCGACCTGACCACGCTGCGGGTAATCGTGATCTCGCTGTAGTCTACGGGGAGTCGCTTATCGATGCCGGAGAGCGTGAGAGAAACCTCCGCGAGGCCGAGGGGTTTGCGCTGGTCGGTCCCGCTGAAGATGACGTCCTCCATCCTGAGCCCCCTGAGCAATCTCGCGTTCTGTTCACCCATGACCCACCGGATCGCGTCAGCGACGTTGCTCTTCCCACAGCCATTGGGGCCCACGATCGCCGTAACCCCCGGTTCGAAGTCAAAGCGGGTCTTCTCAGCGAAGGATTTAAATCCGACCAGTTCGAGGGATTTGAAGTACATAATAAAAACAGCCGAAAGTTTAAAGTTTAAAGTCGAAAGTTGAAAGCACCGTTGCCCTCTGGCCTTACACTTTCAACCCTAAACTGTTGTTAGCCTGCGGGCGTTAATCTCTTTGGTGAGGCGGGGGACAATCTCAAAAAGATCTCCGATCAGCCCGTACGTGGCCACCTTAAAAATCGGAGCTTCCGCATCTTTATTGATCGCGATGATCATATCCGAGGATTGCATCCCCACGAGGTGCTGGATGGCTCCGGAGATTCCACAGGCAATGTACAGCTTTGGCTGCACGGTTTTTCCCGTCTGCCCGACCTGGTAGGCATAGGGAACCCACCCTGCGTCCACCGCGGAGCGTGAGGCCCCGACCGCTCCTCCCAGCGCCTTGGCGAGATCAAACAGGATGGAAAAATTTTCCGGACCGCGCATCCCGCGCCCGCCGGAAACGATGGTGTCCGCCTCAGCGATGTTGATCGTCTCCAGGGCCTCCTCGACGCTCTTGAGCACCGTGCTGCGGCTCCTGAGCTCCTCTTCGCGAGGCTGAATCTGGATGATCTCGCCGGTGCGTCCCTCATCGGGGGGGAGCGCCCTCATCACTTTATGGCGGACGGTTGCCATCTGCGGCCGGTGGCGATTGCAGAGGATTGTCGCCATTATGTTTCCGCCGAAGGCGGGACGCGTCTGCGCAAGATGGCCGGTCTCCTGCTGGATCTCTAGACCGGTGCAGTCCGCCGTGAGCCCCGTTTTGAGCTCCACCGCCACACGCGGGATGAGCGAACGCCCGATACAGGTAGCGCCCGCGATGACGATCTCCGGTTTCTGCTCCCTGATTATGCGGCAGAGTACGTTCGCGTACGCCTCGTCATTGAAGGATTCCAGCTTCTCAGACTGTGCAAGAATAACCCTATCGGCCCCGTAGGCGACCAGGCGCTTCGCCTGCTGCGCGACATCCTTGCCGATGAGCACCGCACTGAGCGCGCCGCCCGTATCCTCCGCCAGCGTCCGCCCTATCCCCAGCAGTTCGTAGGAGACACTCTGTACCACACCCCGCTTCTGTTCCGCCACAACGAGCACACCCTTATACCCGCTCAATCCATCGCCGGCCCCCGGCACGGTTTTTCTCAACACGAGGGCCTCGTAGGGGCATGAATCGATGCACGCCCCGCAGAGCGTGCAGCTTTCCTTGACCACCGCGAGCTTATCCTCGAGCTCGAGCGCGTCATAGGGGCAGGCCTTGAGGCACGCCCCGCACCCAACGCACTTCTCGGCTACTACCTCCAACCATGCCATGATTCACCGTTACATGCTAGTTTTACACCACGGAGGACACGGAGCAACTTAATTTCCACAAAAAGCGATCAAGATTAAATCACCCTCGTTTATCTTTTTCGGTTCTCTCACTCTTTATGGAAACAAAACATTACCTTTGTTCTCCTCATTATCGCTCCGTGCTCTCCGTGCCTCCGTGGTGAACAATTACACTATCTTCAGCTTCTCCAGTTCACCCACGAGCCGCTTCACGAGATCGGCCGCCTCCCCATGCCAGATCTGGCCCGCCTCACGCTGGGGCGGGCTGAAGACCTTTTCTACCCAGGTCGGCGACCCCTCCAGTCCAACCCGTCCAGGATCAACACCGAGCTCCTGTACCCCCCACGTGCGGATCTCCGCCTTTTTGGCTTTCATCTTGCCCCTGAGGGATGGCAGCCGGGGCTCGTTGATCTCTTTCACCACCGTCACCACGGCCGGCAGCGGCGTCTCCACCAGATCGAATCCCTCTTCCGTTATCCGCTCCGCGGTGAGGCGCCCCTCCCACATTTCAACGATCTTGCGCACGAACACGACCTGCGGCAGATCGAGCTGGACCGCGATTCCGGGCCCGACCTGGGCCGTGTCACCGTCGCTTGCCTGCTTGCCGCATATGATGAGGTCAAATGTCCCTATTTTCTTAATACCCGCGGCGAGGGCATGCGATGTGGCGAGGGTGTCCGAACCCTTGAACGCGGCGTCACACAGGTGAACCGCCTCATCCACCCCGAGCGATATCGCCTCACGCAGCGCCGCCTCCGCCTGCGGGGGGCCCATGGTGAGGACGGTGACCCTGCCGCCATGCTTCTCCCTGAGGCGGAGCCCCTCCTCGATGGCGTACATGTCAAACGGATTCACGATGCTCGGCACCCCCTCACGGACGAGCGTCCGCGTCTCGGGGTCTATCCTCACCGCGGTGGTATCAGGCACCTGTTTGATACAGACGATGATTTCCATAACGTGTAAACTCGAAAGTAAAAACGCAAAAGTCAAAACCACAATTCAAAAGTGAAAATCTTTTTAAGTTTTAAGTTTTGGTTTTGCCTTTTTACTTTCGACTTTTGATTTTCTTCTATTCTCTCCTTGCCGCTTCCTCCTTGACCAGGTGAGAGGCGATGATCGTGCGCTGGATCTGGTTCGTCCCCTCGTAAATCTGCGTGATCTTCGCGTCGCGCATCATCTTCTCCACCGGATACTCTTTCATGTAGCCGTACCCGCCGAGGACCTGCACGGCATCGACCGTGACCCGCATCGCCACATCCGACGCAAAGAGCTTGGCCATCGCCGATTCCTTGGCGATCCTTTTCTCGCCGCGGTCTACGGCGCGGGCGACGGCGTAGACGAGGGAGCGGGCCGCCTCGATCTGGGTGGCCATGTCCGCGAGCATGAACTGTATCCCCTGGAATGAGATGATCGGCTTGCCGAACTGTTCCCTCTGCCGCGCGTAGGTCACCGCCTCGTCGAGCGCCCCCTGGGCGATGCCCACCGCCTGCGCCGCGACTCCCGGCCTCGACGCGTCGAAGGTCTTCATGGCGACGATGAACCCCTGCCCCTCCTTGCCGAGGAGGTTTCCCGCGGGAACGCGGCAGTCCTGGAAAACGAGCTCGCGCGTCGCCGAGGCCCTGATACCCATCTTGTTCTCTTTCTTGCCAAACTCAAAACCGGGCATTCCCTTTTCCACGATGAACGCGCTCGCGCCGCGGCTGCCGCGCGCTTTATCGGTCATGGCGACCACCGTGTACACGGCGGCCTCCCCGCCGTTGGTGATCCACTGCTTCGTCCCGTTCAGCACGTAGCTGTCGCCGTCCTTGCGGGCGGTCGTCTGAATCGCGCCCGCATCGCTCCCCGCGTTCGATTCCGTGAGGGCAAAAGCGACGATGCTCTTCCCCTCAGCGATATTCGGCAGATATTTCTTCTTCTGGGACTCGCTCCCGAAGAGGATCAGGGGGAAGGTTCCCAGGGCTGTTGCGGCGAGGCAGAGGGCAATCCCGCCGCACACCCGGCTGAGCTCCTCAACCGCGATGCAGAGGTCCAGCACCCCGCCTCCCGTCCCGCCGTATTGTTCCTCGATGTATATCCCGAAAAGATTTGACTCGGCGATGACCTTCACGATATCCCAGGGGAACTCCTGAGATTCATCCAGCTCGGCCCGACGGGGCAGGATTTTTTCTCTGGCGATCTTCGCCGCGATCTCCTTGATGAATTGCTGCTCCTCTGTGAGGAAGTAGTTCATGGCGCATTCTCCATAGTCAAACAATCAGACATTGCTCACACACACGTGATGAGGAAAAACAGAATGAGAAGCGATCCTCCGCTGAGAGGCAGGATACTGTGGCGCACACCCCCCACTAGCCTTCAAACTTCCGGACCACGAGTGAGGAATTGTGACCGCCGAATCCGAACGAATTGGACATGGCAACCCTGACGCTCTGTTCCCGCGCGGTATTGGGCACATAATCCAGATCGCACTCCGGATCGGGGTACTCATAGTTGATGGTGGGTGGAATAATGCCATGTGTGAGGGTGAACACGGTGCTGATGAGCTCAACTCCCCCCGCGGCGCCCAGGAGGTGCCCGAACATTGATTTGTTGGAGCTCACCGCCAGCTTTTTGGCATGATCTCTAAAAACATCCTTGATCGCCATGGTCTCATACTTGTCATTGAGGTTCGTGGAGGTGCCATGCGCATTGATATAGTCGATGCCGTCAGGGTTAACCCCCGCATTTTTAACGGCCATTCTCATGCACGCTGCCGCTCCCTCGCCTCCGGGCGCGGGGGCGGTCATATGGTAGGCATCGGCGGTTGAGCCGTAGCCGATCAGCTCGGCATAGATGCGCGCATCCCTTTTCCTGGCGTGCTCCAGCTCCTCGAGAATGACGACTCCCGCCCCCTCGGACATGACGAATCCGTCCCGTTCCTTGTCAAAAGGCCTGCTCGCCTTCTCGGGAGCGTCATTCCTCGTCGAGAGCGCTTTCAGGGCGCAGAAACCCGCGATGCTAAGGGGGGTCACTGCCGCCTCGGTCCCGCCGGCGATCATCACATCAGCATCACCGAATTTGATCATGAGCGATGCCTCACCGATGCTATGCGCGGCAGAGGCGCATGCGGAGACGATGCAGCAGTTGGGGCCTTTGACCCCGAGTTGCATGGCGATCATCCCCGGCGCCATGTTGACGATGAGCATGGGGATAAAGAAGGGCGAAATGCGCTGAGGGCCTTTGGTGACCATCAAGGTATGCTGTTCCTCAATGGTGCTGATGCCCCCGATGCCGGACCCGACAACAACACCGATCCTGAGCAAGTCTTCCTTCCGAAGATCAAGGCCGGCGTTGTCAACGGCCATTTTTGCCACCACCACGGCGAACTGCACGAAGCGATCCATCCGCCTGGCTTCCTTCGGATTGATCCATACCTTCGGATCGAACCCCTTCACCTCGCCGCCGATTTGCGTGGGGAAGAGAGAGGGATCAAAAGAACTAATACGGGCTATGCCGCTCCTCCCCTTGCAGAGAGACTCCCACATCTCTTGAGCGCTATTGCCGTTAGGGGCAAGTGCACCCACCCCTGTAATGACCACCCGCCTCACGTTATCCTGCTCCTTGACTGAGATTCAGGTTTCCCTATTCCTGCTTCTGGCAATGTTCCTCGATATACTTAGTGGCTTCACCGACGGTCTTCAGATTCTCCGCATCCTCATCGGGAATCTCCGCGTCGAACTCTTCCTCGAGGGCCATCACCAGCTCGACAGTATCGAGAGAATCCGCCCCCAGATCGTCGATAAAAGAAGCATCGGGAGTCACCTCATCGGGATTGACCCCGAGCTGCTCCACCACGATATCCTTTACCCTCTGTGCGATATCCGACATGTTCAACCCTCCTCTTGTATAAGTGCCTTTAAATCGCGAACCAGACCACGCTCACATCACCATGCCGCCATCCACCACGAGAACCTGTCCCGTCATATAATCAGAAAGGCTGCTCGCGAGGAACAGGGCTGCGCTCGCGACATCTGACGGTGTGCCAAAATGCCCCATCGGGATGCTCTCCAGCATCTTCTGCTTTATCCCATTCGGGAGCACCTCGGTCATCCGCGTCTGAATAAAACCGGGGGCTATCGCATTCGCGGTGATCCCCCGTGACGCGAGCTCCCTGGCAATAGATTTCGTCAACCCTATCACACCAGCCTTTGAAGCCGCATAGTTGGCCTGCCCCGCGTTGCCAATTAATCCGACAACTGAGGCGATGTTGATGATCTTTCCGGCGCGCCGTTTCATCATCGGCTTGACGACAGCCTTGGTGAAGTGAAACGCACCCGTCAGATTCACCGCGATCACGGCATCCCAGTCTGCCTCGCTCATCCTCAGGAGAAAATTATCTCTCGCGATGCCGGCATTGTTGACGAGTATATCAATCCGTTCGAAAGAGTCAATAATTTTGTTTACCGCATCGTGAACCTGCTCCGCGCTGCTCACATCCGCAGTGAGCGCACACGCGCGCCGCCCCAGCGCCGTGATCTCATCACGCACCTTCGTGAGCGGCTCGGCGTCACGATCGCAGATGGCGACGTCCGCCCCCGACCGCGCGAAACAGAGCGCGATCTCTCTCCCAATCCCCTGGGCAGCCCCCGTCACGACGGCAACCTTATTCTCGAGCATCATGGTGCGTCTCCCGCTCTGCCTTTGAGTTCATCCAACGCCTTCCCGAGGGTGTCCGGATCCTGCACGTTCACCACTTTTAGGCTCTTGTCAATCCGGCGCATGAGACCGCGGAGCACCCTGCCGTGGCCCACTTCCATGAAAAACGCCACCCCCCGGCTGATGAGGTACCTCACGCTCTTCTCCCACAATACCGGTGAGCACAACTGCCTGAGGAGCGCCGCGCGAATTTCACCGGGTTGCGTGACCGGCAGCGCGCTCACATTGGCGATCACAGGGTACTTCGGCTCAACGATCTTTGTTTCCATCACTGCCCGGCGGAGCCTTTCTTCAGCGGGCTTCATGAGACGCGAATGGAACGCGCCGCTCACCTGGAGCTGCATGGCCTTCTGCGCGCCCCGCTTCTCCGCCTCCGTCATCGCGGCCTTCACCGCTTCCACGCTCCCGGAAATCGCTATTTGACCCGGGCAATTGAGGTTTGCGACGTCAAGCACACCCCGATCCTGAAAGAGCGAGCAGATCTGCTTCACCGTATCCAGATCCAGCCCTACGATCGAGGCCATGGTGCTCGGCTCTCTGTCGCACGCCTCCTGCATGGCCTCCCCGCGCTGTCGCACAAGCCTCAATCCATCGGCAAATGAGAATGAACCCGCCGCCACATGGGCGCTGAACTCTCCCAGGCTCAATCCAGCGGCTGCTATGGGGAGCGGCATGTCTACGGCAACTTCCTGAAGCGCCCGAATGCAGGCGATACCAGTGACGAATATCGCCGGCTGGCTGTTCTTGGTCAGCGTGAGTTCAGCCTCAGGGCCCTCGACGCAGAGCTTTCTGATATCGAACCCGAGTATTTCGTTTGCCTCTTCGAATACTTTACGTGCATCGGTGAATCGCTCCGCAATCGCACCGCCCATCCCCACCTCCTGAGAGCCCTGGCCGGGGAAGAGGAGAACAATCTTGTGCGAATCGTACATGGCAACACTCCCTTATAAAAATTCAAACCTCAAAATCAAAACTCCAAAACAAATACCAAACTCCAAATTCCAAAATCTAAAATATCCTCTGCTGATGAACTTCTCATCCTTTCATTTCAAATATTGAAGTTTGAAATTTAAAGTTTTGATTTTACATTTTCACCACCATCGCGCCCCACGTGAAACCTCCGCCGAAGGCGACGAGGAGCACCGTATCGCCCTTCGCGAGCTTCGCCTGTTTCATCGCTTCATCGAGCGCGACGGGGATGGAGGCTGCGGACAGATTGCCGCAGTGATCAACTGTGATATAAAATTTTTCGAAGGGAACACCAATCTTCTTTGCGACGGCGCGCATAATTCGCAGGTTCGCCTGGTGCGGTATCACGTAGGTGACTTCTCCCGCGCTCATCCGGGCCCGTTCGAGTGCCGACTCCGCTGCGTGCACCATAGCGTTCACCGCCTGTTTGAATACCTCCTTGCCCTCCATCTTCAGGTAGTGGAGGCGCTGGTCAACGGTCTCGTGGGACGCCGGGGTCCGGGAGCCGCCGCCGGGGAGGTACAACAGATTGCCCCAGCGCCCGTCAGCGCCGAGGTAGGACGAGATAATTTCGCTCCCGTCTGTCGTCTGGCCGAGGATGGCCGCGCCGGCTCCATCGCCAAAAAGAACACAGGTATTTCGGTCCTGCCAGTCGGTGATCGCGGTAAGTTTTTCCGCTCCGATCACGAGGGCGTTACGGTACCTCCCGGCCTTGATACACTGCCACGCCACATCCAGCGAGTAGAGCCAGCCTGTACAGGCGGCGTTCAGATCAAAACAGGCGGCATCGAACGCTCCTAAATGTTTCTGGACAATACATGAGGTGGAGGGGAAAGCCATATCGGGGGTAACCGTCGCGACGATGATCAGATCAAGCGCGCTCGCGCTCAACCCGCTGTCGGTGAGAGCCCTGCGGGAAGCCTCGATCGCGAGGTCTGAGGTGGCCTGATCCTCACGAGCGATATGCCGGATATTGATACCTGTCCTCTCGACGATCCACTGGTCAGTGGTATCAACCATCTTCTCCAGATCTGCATTACTCAGTATCTTTTCCGGCAGATAGGATCCACATCCGATAATGCCGACCTTCGCATGACTCATCGCACTGCCTCTGTATACATGGGCGTGCAACTCCTACAATCACTGTGTCGCGCAGCTCTCAGTGGTCCGCTGCATGATGTACTCATTCACGCCGTGTTGCACAAAGCTCTCGGCGACACGAATGGCATTCCGGATCGCCTTGGCATTAGAACTCCCGTGACAGATGATGCAATTCCCGTTCACCCCGAGCAACGGGGCTCCCCCGTATTCCGTGTAATCGCCCCTCCGGGCAATGCTCGCGAAGGATCCCTTGAGAATCAAGCCGCCGATCTTATTCCAGAGATTTTTTCTCACCTCTTCTTTAATCATCTTCATCATCGCCCAGGCAAGCCCTTCCGTGCACTTGAGCACCACGTTGCCCACGAAACCGTCGGAAACGACCACATCCACCTTGTAACCGTAGACATCCCTGCCCTCGACATTGCCGATGAAATTGAGTTTCGCGCGCTCGAGGAGTTCGAATGTTTCCCTGACCAGCGCGTCCCCCTTGGTCCGCTCGGATCCGATACTCAGGAGGCCGACCTTCGGATTTTGCTTTTTCTGGATCAAGCGGGCGAATGCATCTCCCATGATCGCGAACCCGAGAAGGTGTACCGGCTTGCAGTCTATATTCGCGCCCGCATCGATGAGCAGCGAGACGCCCCACGGGGTGGGAAGGTAGGTCGCAATCCCCGGCCGCTCAATCCCCTTGAGAAAACGCCACTTGAGTTTCGTCGCCATCACCACTGCCCCGGTATTGCCCGCTGAGACCATCGCCCCGGCCTCGCCCCGTTTCACTAGATTGGCCGCCTCGCCGATGGAAGAATGTTTCTTTTTCCTCAGCCCGCTGAGCGGTTCTTCCCCCATCCCGATTACCTCAGAGGCGTGCACGAAAGATACGTTGGCCAGGAGTTCAGGTTTCCCGAGCTTTTTGACCTGCGCACGAAGCTCATCCTCCCTGCCGACGAGGATAATCTCCCGATCGGGCTTCGCCTCAATCGCCTCAAGCGCGCCCTGGACGACGGCGCGCGGGGCGTGGTCGCCCCCCATTGCATCAATCGCGATTTTCACGTTCTACTCTTCCTTTACCGACATCACCTTTTTACCCCTGTAGTAGCCGCAGTGGGGGCATGCGCGGTGTATTGGTTTCGGCTGATGGCACTGAGGGCAGAGTCCCGGAACGGCGCAATCGAGCCGCTGGTGAGCCCTCCGTTTACGCGTGCGACTCTTCGACTGCTTTCTTTTAGGTGTCGTCATTTCTTGTTCTCCGGAGGGAGCTTGAGCTCCTCAAGAGCGCTCCACCGTGCGTCGCCACTTCCGGGCGCGCACGAACAGCGCTCCAGGTTAAGATCGTTGCCGCAGTGTGCGCATATCCCCCTGCACCTCTGCGCGCAGAGCGGCTTGATGGGCAGGGCGATTATAATATCCCCTCTGAGATTCTCCGTCAAGTCGATTATCTCCAGTTCCTTCACGTGTCGGCTGAAGCTGAAGCGATCCACGCGGATTTCAGTCCCGAAAATTCTCAGGCACCGCGAACAGGTGAGTTCGGCAGCCATGCGCAGCCGCCCTCTCACGATAAGCTCCCCACTCACCACCTCCACGCCAAGATCATACGCCAGCCCCCCCGCAAGTGTAGCCCCCTCAAACACCAGATCGAGCTCATCGGGGCTGAGGGTGCCGCTGAGGCGCACCCCCCCAGGCGGTATTTTCCGGATCTCGATGATGAGCCCCATAGGTATCTTCCGCTATGAGGGTAAAGGGTGAGTGTTCGAGGTTGCGCGCGCTTCGTTATATATGTATATGTCGTGGCGCCACACTGCCGCTCAACCCCCAACCCTCGACTCTCGACCATGCTTTCTGAGTATTGCCGTAACAATGTCCGGGACAAAAGCAGTGACGTCCCCACCGAGGCCGGCGATTTCTTTTATCATCCTGGAACTGAGATAGGAGTATTGCTCGCTCGGCATGAGGAACACCGTTTCGATATCGCTGCAGATCTTTCGATTGGTGAGTGCCATCTGGAATTCGTATTCAAAATCAGAGAGCGCCCTCAATCCCCTGATGATGATCTTCGCGCCCCGCTTCTTCGCGTAGTCAACAAGCAAACCGCTGAAGCTGTCAACCTCAACCCCCTTCATGCCCACGGCGATTGTCCTCAGCATCTCGAGCCGTTCATCGACTGAAAAGAGGGGATGTTTCTCCGAGTTGATGGCCACTGCCACGATCAAACGGCCGAATACCTTCAATGCCCGCTCCATCACATCGACGTGGCCATAGCTGACGGGGTCGAAACTCCCTGGATAAATCGCGAGAGTCATAATGTTTCCTCACCTTCGCTCACCACATCAAAAAAGGACAGCGCCGTGTCACCGTAACGTCGCTGCATCTTAAGAGTGAGCCGCGTGAGATCATGCGGCGGCTGGTCGCTTCTAAAATGTTCGATGACAACCATGGCGTGCGGCGCAAACGTACCATACCTTTCCAGGGCGCGCAATATCTTTCTGAATTCGCTCTCTCCCTCTTTCGACGTATGGTAGGGAGGATCCGCCAGCACAAGGCTGAACCGCTCGCCCCTCGCGCTGAGGAGCCTCACCGCCCGGGTGCACTCGATGCGCATCACCCGGGTGCGCGCGCCGACCCCCAGCCGCTCGATGTTTTTTCTGATCACTGCGCAGCACGCGGGCGCGCGCTCGACAAACCAGCACCGCTCCGCCCCGCGCGAAAGCGCCTCGAGGCCGAGGTTTCCGCTCCCCGCGTAAAGATCCAGCACCGAGGCCCCATCGAGGGATGAAGCAATGATCTGAAAGAGCGCCTCTTTGACCCTGTCAGCCGTCGGTCGGACAGCGTGTGAGCGAGGCGCACGCAGCTTCCTGCTCTTAAATATGCCTGCGATGATCCGAACCATAGTAAATAAATCCCAACGAATAAGCAGTAAGAATTAAGGTAATGGGTCAGTTTTGCAGGGGTAACGGTAAATGATGTTCGCCACGGATTTTCACGGATAACCACACGGATGGCCGCAGATGAAGCTTTCTTTTCATCTGTGAATATCCGTCATAATCCGTCCCGCTTAGCGGGATCC